>NZ_JAUCEU010000007.1:300000-547500 GCF_030348765.1 Neobacillus sp. CF12
GAATAGGAAACCCTATCATGATTAACATCATAGCGATTCCAAGGGGCACTGGCTGGATCATCGCTGTTAAGATAATCCAATCTTTAAATCGAGGTTTGAATTCAAGCAGTTGTTTAGGAGTGTATTTTACTAAAGTCATGACGATTACTAGAAAAATGATCGAGAAGATTATGCTGCTGATTGAATGCCACTCTATTTTCCACAGATTGAATCCCAATTTCACTATCGAAGTAGCTAGCAGAATGGTAAGGACCATATGGTTTCCCCAACGGTTGCTGAAAATCGAAATCTTCTCAACCACCTTATCTGTCACATTTGCCAAGTCGACACCAGAAAGTATAATTAGAGGCATTGGGAGGAACGCGGCAAAACCCACTAACTGTGAAATCCCTAAATACATGGTCACCATTACTCCCATGTCAAAGAAAATGATACCAATTACATAAGCGATTACCCAAATGATTAAGATGGAAAAGAAAATGATTAGTATATCTTTCAAAGTGGGATGTCCTGGTATTGGATTTGACCCTCTCCATAGTAGATAACCCATTACGAAAAATACAGGCAGCAAAATGAAATTTGCAGCTAATAATCTATCCCCAAAAAATAGGAGTAAAATGACAACAATGCTAATGGTTACAAAACGAGTCAAGAAGTTCCCGTGGCTTGCTCCTATTAAAGCAAATGTCATCGCGCTAAGTAAAAGCAGCGCAACAAATATAATGATAAATGGGGGATGGCTGAACATTCCATTCGAGTAAGGGAGAATAATCTGCTTTTTTAATAGACCTGAAAAGGCAGGTGTTAGCATGGCGAGGATCACGAGGGTCAGCCCGAAGAGGAACAAGTATTTATGATGTAACTGTAATGCTGCTAATAAATTCGGACGAAACGGAGTAGTATGATCTGATTTGTTTTTCACAGTGTATTAAACCTCCTGTGGGTAAGGTATTTTAATGTACATAATATGCTTGTTTAATAATTGGGACACACAGGCTTTGTATTATTTTACATTTAGTGTTTAATAGTGTTCGAATGACTTTATTTCATGTAAAATAGAAAAATGAGCAAAGATAGGAATTGTAAATTAAACATGTATGGGGGACATAAAGTGTCGTATCAACTAAAAAAAGGGTTTAAATTGTTTGCGTTAAATTCAAATCAAAGCCTGGCAAAAGAGATGGCTACCCATCTAGGCTGCGAAGTTGGGAAGAGCTCGGTTACTCAATTTAGTGATGGTGAAATCCAAGTAAATATAGAAGAAAGTGTGCGCGGATGTGATGTTTATGTCGTTCAATCCACTTCACACCCAAGCAATGACCATATCATGGAGCTATTAATCATGATTGATGCCTTGAAAAGAGCTTCAGCCAAAAATATCAATGTCGTTATTCCTTACTACAGCTATGCACGACAGGACCGAAAAGCTAGGTCACGTGAACCGATTACAGCCAAACTAATTGCGAATCTTTTAGAAAAATCAGGTGCTACAAGGCTGCTAACGATGGACTTTCATGCGCCGCAGGTCCAAGGCTTTTTTGATATACCTGTAGATCATCTAATTGGAAATCCGATTCTATCTGCCTATTTTGAGAAAAAGGGGCTTGAAGATGTAGTCGTTGTTGCACCACATAACGGTGCTGTTGGACGCGCGAGGAAAATGGCCAAGGAATTAAATGCTCCGATTGCACTTATTGACCGTCGTCGGACTGAATCAGATGGTGCTGAAATTTTAAATATTATTGGGAATATAGAAGGTAAAAATGCGATTATTATTGATGATCTAATTAATACTGCCACAACGACGACGCTTGCTGCGAATGCGTTAGTGGAGTATGGTGCAAAGTCGATATATGCATGCTGCACACATGCTGTTCTTTCTGGTACAGCGATTGATAAAATTCAATCATCTCCTATCCAAGAATTAGTCATAACAAACACGATTGAACAGGCAGAAGAAAAACGGATTAATAAGATTACAATGCTATCCGTTGCACCATTACTGGCAGATGCGATTGATCGTATTCATAATGAAAGAGCAGTAAGTCCACTATTTGAATAGTAAAAGAAGAAGAGCCGTGATGACCACGGCTCTTTTTGGGGTTCTATAATCCAATATTCTTTTCGAACACTCCAGACTTTTTAATTCCTTCGATAACGGTGTATTCATTCTTTTTATACGCAAACCAATAGGACATTCCGATAAATAGTGCTCCGCCAACAGCATTACCTAGGAAAACAGGAACAAAGTTAGCAAGGTAATCCATCCAAGTGAGGTGTCCAGCAAAAATCGCCGCCGGGATGACAAACATGTTGGCAACCACGTGTTGAAATCCAATTGCAACAAAGGCCATCGTAGGGAACCAAATTCCTGCAATCTTTCCGATCATATCCTCGCTTCCGTAAGACAACCAAACAGCTGCAGCGACTAGCCAGTTGCAGCCGATACCCGAGACAAATGCTTGAAGAAATGTTGCATCTATTTTATGCTCTGCAATATGAACAGTACACTCTAGGTAAACGCCTGTTTCTGTTAAACCGACAATATGTCCGAAAAAGTAAGCGACGAAGATAGCGCCTAGAAAATTGCTAACCGTGATGAGTAGCCAGTTTTGCAGTACCTGTTTCGTTTTAATTTTATTTGCAAACTTCGCTAAGGGAACGACCATCATATTCCCAGTGAGCAGCTCTCCTCCTGCAATTAATGTAAGGATAAGTCCTATAGGGAAGACGGAGGCACCCAAAATGGCACTGAGTCCCGATAAACCATCTGATAATGGAGCTGTAACACGAATATATAGCAGGAATCCTAATGAGATAAAAGCACCTGCTTGAAATCCTAATAGGAGTGTTGTTAATAATGGATAATTTGTTTTTTTAATCCCGTTTTTAATTGAAATTTCTAGTATTTGATCGGGTTTGTAAAGTGACATGACAGTATTTCCTTTCTGAATGCAAATTGTGAAGAACATCACATATATTTCGTCTTTATTTTAACGCAATGAATCACAATATGCTGTGAACATTTCTTTAACATTATAAAGAAATAGAATTCTTCAAAACTGCAGTGAAAAAATTTCCATGCAAACCTTGCGTGGAAATTTTTTTGATGAACGCTTGCCTTTTAGTATAAAATGAGAGTTATAGTGTTACTGATTTTTGGAGGAATGTTTATGACAGCTGTGAAGTCGGTAAAAATTGATGGCGAAGATATACATATTTTCAATAGTGCCATTTATATCTTTGAATCCCAAACAGGGTATACGCTCGAATTGGACTTGATCGTTAGTGAAGTTACCGTAAGAAAATATAAAAAAGTTGAAAATTTAATTATTGAGATAGAATTAGAAAATGGCAGGTTGATAGATTCAATTATGCATTTGAAAAACTTACCTGGTGGCTTGCCGCAGCTTAATTTATTCTGTGATCTTGAGGACATTGACGAGTTTGATGACCTTGATCGGGTGAGTGAATCTAGTTCATGGTTTCCAAATGCAGAAGAGGGAATCACACTGGAAGATATTCGGAAAGTAGAAATGCCCGACGAAGACATTAGTTTGAAATTAAAACTGCCGATTGATCAAGTTGAATGGTTAAAAAAGCAAAAAAAGGCAAGTTTGAATGAATTATTCAAAGAGTTTATTCGTGTGTATTGGGAAAAAGAGGAATAAGCGAATATTTATCAAAGGAGTATTTTATTAGAAAGTGGAATAAATAGAGTATCGGATTTAACAATTCTATTAATCAAATATATGGGTGAGGGGAGGAACGAATATGGCTGCAACTCCAAGACCGGCATCAACCGTTGTGATTATGGACGAATCATCAAGAGTTTATTTAACAAAGCGACCAGACTCGATGAAGTTTATGGGAGGATTCCACGTATTTCCCGGAGGGACTGTTGAAAAACATGATACAGTCGTTGAAAATGATTATGTGAATAGTGATGAGTCGCAACTTTCTGTTAGTCTTTCATTCTATATTGCTGCAGCTAGAGAAATGTTTGAAGAAGTTGGGATATTGTTGGGGAATAGGCAAGATGGATTCCCGGTTCAAGTGCCAAAGGAAAAGGTAAATACCTATCGAAATGATCTACTTATAGGTGAAATCCCTTTTATTCGCGTGTTAGCGCAAGAAAATCTACATTTTGATCCTCACTGTTTAACGTATTTCGGTCAAATTATCACACCAGAGGAAAGTCCGATTCGTTTTGATACCCGATTCTTTCTAGCAAAACTTCCACAAGGTCAAAATCCAGAGCCAGACCAAAAGGAGATTGATGGAGCGTTCTGGGTGAAGCCAGAAGTTGCGTTAACCGCATTTTATAATAAAGAAATAAAACTCGCACCACCAACCATTCTAGCACTTCAAGCTATCATTGATTTTCAACAGAGTGGTATCTTAAAGATGTCCGTATCACAAAAGGATTTAATGAGTTTGATTAAGGAATTACGAAAGAATGATCTTTTTTAAACGCTATATTCCAATAAATTAATACTTCATGATAAAGGGGATCCTATTCATGCAAATTACATTTGAAGACATTTATATACATGGCCTTGTAGTAGCCGAAAATAATCGATACAAACATTTTCATTTTCCGGAAATGTTATCAAGATACGATAGTAATTACATTGAATTTAAAGTATTTCCGACACTGGATGAATTTAAAATTGAGGAAGGATATTTAAGAGATTATCATCAAAAAAATGGCCAAAAGCATGTAAAATTTAAATTTCCAGTTAATGAAAAAATCCCAGCTGAGTTAGTGAATTACTTAAATCTAGTAGGTTATGATCTGGGTTTTCTTGAACTCTATGCCATTCAACCAAAACTATTTCCGAAAGTGAAGGAAAATCCTGATATAGAGGTGCAAATTGTAACGGAGGATAATCTTAAAGCATTTCTTGCCTTACAGTATCAGCAGGATATCGTTTTTGGAAGTAATTTTGCCAATCAAAAGGTTGAATTAAACAAAAGTATATTTGCAGACCCGAATATCCTGCAGCTGCTCGCTTTATATAAAGGAACACCAGCTGGGGCAGTCGATGTCATTATTTCGAAGGACACAGCTGAAATAGATAATTTAGGTGTGGATGAAGCCTTTCAAAAGAAAGGAATCGGCAGCAGAATACAGAGATTTGTCATGGATACCTTCCAGGATAAGACCGTCATTTTAGTCGCAGATGGTCAGGACACTCCAAGAGACATGTATAAGCGGCAAAACTATAAATGTCTTGGTTTTCAATATTACACACAAAAAGTTTATGAATAATAAAGAAGCAGGACTGGCCCATTCCAGTCCTGCTTCTTTTTATGTTAGTGACTCTTGATTTGTAGCAACTGCTTTTTTTCGTTCATGCGGAATGACTAGATTAAGAACAACCGTAGCAAGCGCTCCAACAGCTGTACCAGAAGATAAGATGTAATTTGCAAAGTCTGGAACGCTATATAGAATTTCTTTTGGAAGAACGATCGTACCGATTGTTAATAGAATTGGAACACCAATTACCATCATATTTCGATCATCAATTACCACATGCTGAATCACTTTCATCCCATTCATCACAATCGCCACACAGACAACTCCGAAAATTCCTTGGATGACTGGTTCAGGGACACATGTAATCACAGCTGATAATTTCGGAACTAACCCTAAAGCGATTAAGATAATCCCTGCACTAATGATCGCCATTCTGCTTGCTACGCCGGTAATCGCGATAATTCCAGCATTAGAAGAATATCCTGTCATCGGGGTACCACCGAAAAGTGAACCTACGAAACATCCAATTCCTTCACCAACAGAGGCTCTGTTCAATCTTTTTTCATCCAATTCACTGCCTGTTACCGTTGACACGACAAACCATGTCCCAGTTGTTTCTATTAAGATAACAAGATAAATAAATACCATTGTAAGGATGGCTTGTAAATCAAATACAGGCTTACCAAATGGGAAAAAGCTAGGAAGTGAAAACCAAGCTGCTTCTTTTACAGTTGAGAAATCGACGGAACCAAATAGTGATGCGGTGAACGTTCCTGCGAAAATCGCCAGAATAACAGATACTAAGCGGAAAAATGTTCCATAGCCTTTTTTCTTTCTTCCAAGAAGGATACAAATAATTAAGACTGCTGCAGAAACAAATCCGATTAATACATTGTGACCGACATTACCTGGTGCATTGTAAATGCTAGTAAAGGCAGCAGGCATTAAGGAAATCCCTACAATTACGATTACAGTTCCGCCAACTAGCGGAGGAATAATCTTCTTAACGGATTTAGCAAACCATTTTAATGGATAGCCTAGGACTGCTATTAATAGTGCACCAGGTAATAGGCTTCCAAACACTGCCCCCATACCTAGCTTACCGCCAATTGCTGCCAAAGCACCGATAGGGACATAAGATGGTCCTTGAACGACTGGCAACCTGAGGCCGCCAATGGTTTGAATGAGAGTGGCAATTCCGGCTGCCAAGAAACACATTTGAATGAAGTATGTAGTATTCATCGTATCTAACGCCAATAACCCAGCAATAATGATGGGAGCAATATATAAATCCATCGCCAGTACATGCTGCATACCTAGCAGAAGTGCTTTACCCCAACCGATTTTTTCATCTACTCCTACTATAATGTTCGTGTTTTGCTCATTTTGTGCCACGGAACCATTCTCCTTTATTTTAATTTTATGTAAAAAAGTTATCTAGAAGTCTGATGAATTTGTTTATAATAATGACATTCAGGAAGTTTATTACTGCGCAGATAATAAAAACCCTATTTGAATTATAATGGCGGATTTATAGATTGTAAATATATTAAAAACGAATAATTAAAATAAATATTAAAGTATCGTTCGTGTTTTTGGGTTGACTTTGAAATCTACTATTCTTAAAATAAAGGTAGTATATTGGAAAGCTAAAAGGGGATGTCAAAATGATAATCAATGATACCGTTTTACGTAGTGATTGGATCGTTGCTTGTAAAATAGATGATGTAAAGGAAGAGCCGATACAAGTAGTTGTGATGGGTGAAAGAGTTGTATTATTCCGAAATGAACAAGGCATTCATGCCTTCAAGGATTTATGTATACATCGAGGAGCTGCACTTTCTCTAGGGTGCGTGAGAGATGGCAATCTTGTATGCCCGTATCATGGATGGGAATATAATGATGAGGGCACATGTACTAAAATTCCACAGCTTCCAGAAGGGAAATCCATTCCACTAAAAGCTAGAGCGATTAAATATACATGTAGAGAAGATTATGGGTTTGTTTGGATTAATCTTGAAAACAACAATCCTGAATTTCTTCCTTATCCAGAATTTAATGAAACAAGTTATCGCAATATCTTATGGGGACCACAAGAAGTAAATGCAAATCCGCCAAGAATTGTCGAGAATTTCCTTGATGTTGGCCACCTTTCCTTCATTCACGAAGGATTTCTAGGCGTACCGGAGCACCCTGAAATCGGAGATTATGATGTTCATACTGAAGGAAATCGGATTTTCTCAGATGAAATTGAGATATTCCAGCCAGACCCGGATGGTAGTGGAGTTGCGAAGGATGTATATTACACCTATGAAATCGTTCGTTCTTTAACAGTCCGTTTCACAAAAAGAGATCCCGATACAGACAATAGAATGACGATTTTACTAACCATACTTCCGGTTACAGAAGGAAAATCAATTGCCTATGGCATTATGTCCTTCAACTATGAAACGGGCACAACCGATCAGGAAACAATCGATTTCCAGGACATGATCTTTGCTCAAGATAAACCAATCGTCGAAAACCAAAAACCAGAACTCCTACCCCTTGACTTACAAGTAGAACTATCACTAAAATGCGACCGAATGAGCATCGCCTACCGAAAATATCTAAAAAAGCTCGGCGTTACACTTGGAACAGAATAATGGTGCCTGTCACCACCCGTGGACACTGTCCGCCTGAGGTGGACAGTTTGAAAATGGAAAACGCCAAACCCTAATTATCCAAAGGTTTGGCGTTTTTTTTAGCGAGATAGTATGGTTAGATGGTTGTTCTGGTTTGGTGGAACCATTGGATAGACGTTTTCTTCTTCTATTATATTAAATTCCATAAGGACAGGTCCGGTACGTTGTAAAGCCTCTGCAATAATCTTCTGAGTTTCTTCGTCTGTTTGTGCTTTAAGACCTTCTACACCGTAAGCCAGTGCGAGTTGAGAGAAAGCAGGGGAAATCATTTTAACCTCCGAATATCTTCCCTGATAAAACAGTTCCTGCCATTGACGTACCATGCCTAGGTAGCCATTATTTAAGATCGCTATTTTAATTGGAAGCTGATACTTCACTACCGTTATCAATTCCTGAAGATTCATTTGAAAGCTGCCATCCCCAGAGACACAAATAACGGATTTTCCAGGGTGAGAGGCAGCAACTCCAATGGCAGCAGGCAATCCATAACCCATTGTTCCTAGACCGCCTGAAGTAATGAGAGTTCTAGGTTGTGTAAACACATAATGATGAGCCGTCCAAATTTGATGTTGACCGACATCTGTAACTACAATCGTATCTTGAGAGGAAAAGTCACTTAAGTGCCGGATCACCGTCTGTGGTTTAAGCAGACTGTTAGATTTATCAAATCGAGGGACTGTTCGTTTCCAATCACCACTTCGTTTGTCCAAATTTCTATATTTCTTTTAATATGTTGGTAATCTAAAAGATTTTTTATATTTTGGATGAATTCTTTGGCATCGCTGACAACAGGTAAATCTACTGAAATGATTTTATTTATCTCAGCAGGATCTATATCCACATGAATCTTTGTCGACTTTGGCGAGAAACCGGTAATTCTCCCTGTCACACGATCACTGAAACGAATCCCGATACAAATTAACAGGTCAGCATGGTGTACGGCTTTATTGGCTGCAAAAGTTCCATGCATTCCTAACATCCCCAAATATAACGGATTTCCTGCCTCCATTGAACCAATTCCCAATAGAGAACTAACGACAGGAATTCGAGACCGCTCCACAAACTCTCTTAATTCATCGGAAGCACCAGTAGCAATTACACCTCCTCCAATAAAAAGAACTGGTTTTCTTGCATTTTCGATTAATTCTCTTGCTCTATTAACTGATTTTTCAAGTTTAGTCTTATCTACTTTGGTCGGACTAACCCGCCAAGTTAGATTATCCTTTATAATGGTATCTGGTGAAATTTCAATTAATACAGGGCCAGGTCTTCCACTAATCGCTAAGGTCTTAGCTTTTTTGAGAACTTCATTTAGACCATTTACGTCCTTCATAGTAATGGAGTGCTTTGTGATTGCCATTGTAAGCCCTGAAATATTTAATTCGCGTAGTGCTTCTTTGATTTGACGATTTTGCTGAAATTGACCAACAATAATTACTAACGGTACAGAATCACTAAAGGCGGTGGCTATCCCTGTGACCCCATTAGTAATTCCAGAAGCAGATGTAAGCAAAACCACACCAGGTCTGCCTGTTGCTCGGGCGTAACCATCAGCAGCATGAACGGCAGCTTGTTCATGTATCATCTGATAATAACGGACATTCATCTCTTTGGTGACCATTTTTAAAGAATATTCTAAATTATTTAGAATGCCTTGTATGTGAAATAAATCATGGTTTCGAAGTTTTTCGTATTTTTCAAAGCCTTCAAATGGCATAGATTAGCTTAGGGAGTTAAAATAGTTTTTATTATTCTTAAATTGGAAAAAATCAATATACCTATCAATCTTCTATTATGGTATCTTATTTAGGTGAACTTTAGTAGGAGGTAGTGCCTGTATGCTTGATACACCGTTCTGGTATTTTTCAATTCTATTTCTTGTATTTGTAACTTTCTATAAAATATATAAACTAAAAGTTAACAATAGGATATCTCCTAGTAATATAGATTCCCAATTAGACAGCGTCATTTCATTCCTAGAAGAAAATGGCGGAAATCATATTTCCCATCTTATTTTGTTGCAGGATAAGGATGTATATTGGGCTGTAGAAGAACAAGTGTTAATTGTTTTTAAGCGAATAGGAAATAAATTAGTTGTTCTAGGTGACCCGATAGGTGCAGAATCTTTAATTTCTAAGTCTATCAAAGAATTTCAGGAGTACAGTGCAAGTAAGGGACTTAAGCCGATATTCTATCAAATCAGCCCACGATTCATGCATTTATATCATGATACTGGCTATCGTTTCTTTAAATTAGGGGAAGAAGGAATTGTAAATCTCCACAATTTTTCGATC
The DNA here is from genome assembly GCF_030348765.1 of Neobacillus sp. CF12. Taxonomy (GTDB): domain Bacteria; phylum Bacillota; class Bacilli; order Bacillales; family Cytobacillaceae; genus Neobacillus. Next base: position 310,242 of record NZ_JAUCEU010000007.1, read on the forward strand.
GAGGGGAAGCAGGGTGCTAAATTACGAACTAGGTTGAATAAATTTGCTCGTAATTCTTTTACGTTTAATGTAATCATGCCGCCTTATTCTAAGACTTTACTTTCAGAGCTAAAAGGAATATCAGATTCGTGGTTAGGGAACCAAAAGGAAAAAGGATTCTCAGTCGTTTCATTTAGCGAGGAATATGTTTCTTGTTTTCCTATCGCGCTATTAAATGACCCAACCGGGAAGGTAGTTGCTTTTGCTACACTTGCAACTGATCACAAAAAATCAATCACCATCGACTTAATGAGAAAATTTCCAGATAGCCCACATGGAACGATGGATGTTTTGTTTATTCAAATCTTTAAGTGGGCAAAAGAACACGGGTACCAGAATTGTAGCTTAGGAATGGCGCCACTTTCAAACGTAGGAGATTGCAAATACTCCTTCAAAAGTGAAAAACTGATTCGACTAGCCTACCTGCACGGTAATACAATGTACAACTTCAAAGGACTCAAAGAATTTAAAAACAAATTCGCAAGCGGTTGGGAGCCTAAGTACCTGGCTTACAGAAAAACCTTCCTGCCAGTTGTCATCATCCAACTATTGCTCCTGGTCAACAGCACACCACATCCAAAAAACATCGTAGACAAAATCAAATACCTAATGAAAAAAACAGGATAAAGGTGCCATTAGGCGCCTTTATGTGCCTTAAAAACTTCAATTTTGATACCCACTATTGATGGCTAATGGTTTGCAAGTTCCCCGAAGAATTATTACCTGGCCAGCTTTTAGATTTTCTCCAAATTCTCCTACTGCCAAAGCTAGCAAACAGTAGCAAACTTATTTAGCGCTTCAGTTTTTATTAATTTCAAAATCAGGTCATTTTTCCATTTCATCATCTGTTTGCTCAGGAGTTCCATCGTGAATATCATGAAGGAAGCGTCTATTTTCTCGGTTTTTATAATCATTATTGCTCTCATTTACATTCGTTTTCCGATCATAGTGGACAGGACGGAAGTTAACATCATTCTCACGATTTAAAGCATCTCTCTTGTCAGCAGTGTTACATCCTGATAAAAGGCTTATTAAAAGGAAATTAGTTAGAATTGTGATTTTCCATTTGAGTTTCATACCATTACTCCTCGATTCTTTTATTGGGAATATTTTTACTATGTACGTACAACCATGTTTTTATCGAAAAATTGATTGTGTAAATATTTACAAATAAAAAACCATTTGCAATCCTTAAATAAAGAATACAAATGGTTAAAATAATGGAGTAAATTCTAAATAAGAGATTACCCTTGTATAAGATAACCCACTACTTGTCGTTCCATTATTTAATAAATGGATTAGAATATTTTTAGGATTTTTAAAATTACATATGGAATCAATGTTAAAAAAGCTAAAAAAGAAAAGTTGTATAAGCTAAACTTTAGTAAATATTTTTTACCTTCGTTTGGATAGGAATGAACATACAATTTATAGGAAATCACACTTGCCATCGAAGCAATAATGGTACCAAGTCCCCCAATATTTACTCCCAATAATAATGGTTTCCAATTTGGTGTGAATTCTGCCAAAAGGATGGAGGCAGGGACATTACTTATAAATTGGCTTAAAAGAATAGAACTGAAATATATGGATGCAGAGTCTTTCAAACTAGCACTTGCCAGTGTATGGACGGCACTTGTGTTGGATATATTCCCCACAAAAATAAAAAAACAGATAAAGGTTAACAATAGCAAATAATCAATTTTAAACAAAAGCTTACGATTTAAAATCACAACAGCCATTAATGTGATTATAAATGCAACTTGGTAATGGATTATACCAAAAATGGAGGCGATGATGATAACTATAATTATGCCCCATATGACCGTTTTCTTTGGTTCTATAATCTGAATCGGTGCGATTTCTATCTTTAAATCCTTTTTTTTAAGTCTTCGCATGAAGAAATATAAAGAAATGATTCCCAGAATAGCTAGTGGCAGAACCGTCATGAAAAAGGCAATTGGATTTAATAAGTAAAAAGAATAAATAAACAAATTTTGCGGATTTCCCATGGGTGTTAGACTGCTGCCGATATTTGCAGCGATTGTTTGTAATATAATTGTTTCCATCATAGGCAGTTTCGTTTTCCTGCTAATTACAAGGGTTAGCGGAACGAATGTAAGTAATGCCACATCGTTTGTAACAACCATGGAGCTGAAAAAGCATAACGATATAAGAATGGCTGAAACTGATTTACTATTACTGCATTTATTTAAAAGCGAAATAGCGAATTTGTCTAATACTCTTAATTCCTCGAAAGCCTTGATGGCTAGCATCAGGTTAAATAAACTAATCAATACGGGAAAATTTAGATATTCAATTTTTGGAGATTGGAACAAACTGGTTCCCATTGCTAAAACAAAAGAAATGGTAAAAATCATGTCTTTTTTAAGAAAACTTAGATTAAACTTGATTCTTCTTTTATTTTGAATTAATACAGACTCTTTCACATGACATCACCGATAATTGTGTTTGATAGATTTATGGAACATTTACAACGTAATGATTCTATCATGGTGCTAACTTTTTGGGAATCAAAAGAAAAGAAGGTGGGGAATTTTGTGTTAGGTGTGGAAATGGTATATTATGCTACTGTACAGAAAAAATTGTAATGGAGGAAATGGAATGTATACTTCTATCTCGAATTTTATTGAAGAATGGAATCAAGAAGCAGCTTCAACTCAAAAGGTGTTAGATGCATTAACGGATGAATCGCTGCAACAAAAAGTTTCAGCTGACGACCGTTCATTAGGTGCAATTGCATGGCACATTGTTTCCAGTACACCAGGAATGCTGATTGAGTTTGGTGTAACTGTTGAATCGGTACAAAATGAAAACAGTGTTCCAACGTCAGCAAGAGAAATCGCTGAGACTTTTAGAAATGTTAGCGCTAACACAAGTAAAGCGATCGGCGAACAATGGACGGATGAAACCTTAGCTGAAATGAAAAATGTATTTGGAATGGAATTACAAAAGGCAGCGACTCTTAATATGCTCATCAAGCATATTGTTCACCATCGTGGGCAAATGACTGTCCTTATGCGTCAAGCAGGGTTACAGGTTCCTGGAATTTATGGTCCTTCAAGAGAAGAATGGAGCAAAATGGGAATGGAAGCACCGTCTATCTAAGAATTACATAGCTTGTATGGTAAGCACTCAGAATCTGGGTGCTTATTTTTGTCAAAACACCCCCAATTGTAACTATATCGAATGAAATCCTAATCCCCTGATTTTTGACAAATCTCTCAGACTTTTGATGTATTTTTTAAAAATGAAGGGCAAATCACCATTTTTGGATGTATAATAGATTCTTGTGTTGTTCTATTAAAAATAAGGAGGTAAATTTTGATGGAATGGACTTTAATTGGATTGTTTCTGTTATCCGCATTATTGCTAGGATTTTCATTATTTAAGTCATATCGTGACTCTAAAGTAGAAAAAAAGCAAATTGATTTAGTACATGTATCCATGATGAAAGAAATCAATAGCATCCAAGACACAATCCGAGATATCGAGCTTGATATAGAAGTAGTTATAAATGAAGCTGGTATTCAACTTTCTCCAGAGCGGAAGCTTTTCATTCGTGAAGTAATAGACCTATATAGACGTAATTACTCGATTGAAAGCATCGCTGAGAAAAAAGAAGTGCCAGAAACGGAAATTGAACAGCTGCTAGCACCTTTTCTGAAAATAAAGGATGAAGGGGGACTAGTTGCCAATGCGAATTAATCTATTGAGCAGCTTTGCAGCAGGAATTTTAATTTCTACCACGATTTGTGGCGTTGTTTATTTTTCTGATACTACTACTACTACTCAAAAAGCTTCTGCCAAATCTTCTGAAAAAGTTCAACTAACTGCAACACAGATGAAAGATAAACTTGAATCTGAAGGATATGTTGTTCAAACGAAGGAAGAACTTGAAAAAACGTTACAAGCTGCAAAAGGTACTGAAACAAAAGCGGCTGAACCAAAAGAAAAGGCTGTAACTCAAGTTGTCGTCAATGTAGCAGATGGAATGACGAGTATTGATGTCGCAAACGTACTTTTACAAGCAAAATTAATCCCTGATGCTTTCAAATTCACTCAGGATATTGAAGCTAGAGGGCTGCAAAACGCTTTACGTCCAGGTTCTTTTACCGTCACTAGCGACATGTCTTACGACCAAATCATCGCGACCATTTTTACAAATTAAATAACTAAAATTTAGCTGCTCTCTACGGGGCGGCTTTTCTTTTTGGTGGAATCTACTCGTATATTCCAAGATTACTTCAATATGATAAAATAAAACTATTATATACGGGGGAGCTATCAAATGGAACAAAAATCCTACTTCTATCAATTTATTGAGCCTATTTCTAAAGAACTAGCTCTTGTAGCAAGAGAATTAGAAAATAGTATTTTTTCCAGCCCAAGGACCATGCTGACACATGCCCGTGTTTTTGTAGAAAATATTTTGCAGCAGGTGATTACGATAGAACAATTGCCGCATGATCCTCGTGCAAACTTAAAAGATCAACTTGATATGCTTAGCGATAAAGGTTATTTATTTAAAGAAATTCTGGATGCGTTGCATTTAGTGAGGCAAAGTGGAAATCAAGCCGCACATGATTCAAGAGTGTTTCGTTTTTCTGAAGCGCTGCTATCTTGGGAGGCATTATACAAAATCGTTAAATGGTATGTAGAGGTGTATGGTCCAGTAGATATTACCGTTCCGGATTATCAGGATCCATCACCAATAATGGAAAAAAGATATGATATGACTGAACTGGAAATAAGACTCAAGTCACTTGAAGAACTTCTGGCTAATTCAGTTCAAAAGCTCACCACTGAGACTGCACATGCAGAAGCAGCGGTTAGTATTGAAACACCTTCTGCCATTGAGGAAGAGGTAAATCCAGGATTCACTCCTATTCGTACGATATCGTTTAATGGCAAACACCTAGAGGTTCCATACTTTCTTCGGGATGCCTTTTTACTGCCGCAACGATTTGATAAATCCGAAACCTTTCTTATTAGATTAGGTGCTGAGCAACAAGCAAGGATCATAAGTGAATTGCCAAGTAATCTGGCAGGTCTTCACAAACATGTTAAACGATACAGTGAAAAGAATGATGAAATACTGTTTGAAGAGTTAAGAACTTTTATTGAGGAAGAAAAAGTCAGAAGGCAGCTTTCACACGAACGACCAGGGGAATTGTTCTTCTTTTACAAAGCTGACCATATTGTTGTTACAGAGGAACTTTCAAAGGTTCTACTTACCGCATCTGAATTTTTCGGTATTCCGAGCTTATTAAGACAATTAAATGAGGATCAAATTGAATGTGTCGGTCAGCTTCCTAAGGAACTTGTGATTCTGGCAAAATACGAAAATGTTGGTATTGGAACTGTTGAAAAGCTGTTTGAGCAATTGAAGAAAAAAGCCAATGAAAAAACTGGAGCATCTGAGCCGGTAGAGGAGTCCGTTCAAACAAGTAATAAAAAATGGGATTCTTTGTATATCAATGTAAAGCTTGGGAAAGGCAACACGGTTATTCGGGGAGAAAGTGTTCCTGCACTTTGGAAAGAAGGTTTAAATTGGATTGAAGATCACCATCTTCCTCTACATCAATTTGTCAAAGAAGGTGTTGTCCTTGGTGCAACGGATAATGGTAAACGTTTTGCAATAGCACTTCAACCAGTTCATAAAGATAAGAGGCCGTTTACTCAAAAGCATACCTATCATTCTAAACGAACTGAGACTACCTATTATCTTGAAACCAAGATCAATCCTAAATCTGGACTAGAAACCCTCGCCAAACTCCTTATCCGTTTAGGCGTAGAGGTGAAAATTCCATTATTAGAAGGTACTGATTGATTAGATATTACTGACATTCTTTCATAAAGGATGTCAGTTTTTTTATTTTTCTAAAAAATAGAGTGTACCCATGAAACCAGAAGAGTTATAATTGGAATAAATTTAGAGTATCGAAATAATGTAAGAAGATATTCTAACTAAAAGGTGTTGGAGAGAATGAAAAAAGTAGAAGAAAATCTAAGTATGAAATCCTTGTTCATCTTTTTTATCCCATTAGGATTATCTGCGAGCCTTGTGACAATTTCCCATATTATTATCAACAGTACATTAGTTAGAGCAGAAAACTCTGAATTTATTTTGGCAAGTTATGCGATTGCCATGAGTTTGTTTGTTATAACAGAACGGCTAGGAAATTTGCTGCGTCAAACTTGTTCATCATTGGTGAGAGATAAAGATTCCTATAAATTAATGTCCCATTTTGCCTTTTACCTAATCTTTTGTTTAATGTTGGTAGCCATTTCCGTTGCCTATACACCGGTAGGAGATTTTATTTTTGCTAAAATTTTTGGAGCTAAAGTATCGATGGTGGATGATATTAAGCGCATTTACCAAGTACTTATCTTTGTTACGATTTTTTCTGCCCTTCGTTGTTTAGCCCAAGGAATCATTATCTATAACCGACAAACGAAATGGTTAACCATTGGAATGGTGATAAGGCTTGCTGCCATGTATTTGTTGTCTTTATATTTCATTCACAGTGGTCATATTACAGGAACATCTGGTGCAATCATTTTCTTAATTGGGATGATGATTGAATGTTTCATCAGTTTTATTGAAGCGAGGAGTTTAGTTCGCAAAATGCCTGCGAAACATGAGCTACATATAGGGTCTAAGAAAACGATATTAAAATTTTATAGTCCGCTAATGTTTTCTTCTGTTATTGTCGTTATGATTGGCCCTGCAATCAATATTTCTCTAGGGAAAACCGTTAATATTGAACTTGCTATTGCAAGTTACGCCATCGCCTTGAGTGTAACTCAATTGATTTTAAGTTTTTTCACCTATATCCATCAAATTGTCATCAATTTTTATGGAGAACATAATACCCTGGTGAAAAAATTCACACTTGTGGTCGGTTTTGTCCCCTTTATATTAGTGGGGGTATTATCCTTTACTCCGCTAGGAAGTATATTTCTGGAGCATGTGATTGGGGTAAACGGCAGACTGTTAGATGCAAGTTTACAAGTGCTGAAAGTTACGATGTTAATGGCGCTTGTGTTTCCGTTTGTCGATTACTTCAATGGCTTATTGATGGTCTATAAGCAAACAAAAGTAACGATTTTTTCACAGTCAGCGAATTTCGTTGTTACCTTGATTGCGTTAATCATCGGCGTTAATTTTGCCTCACAATGGAATGGATCAATTGGTGCCATAGCACTATCGCTTGGTTTTTTAGCAGAGTTAATGGTTGTCAGCAGTTTTGTCCAGGCAATAGAAGGGAAACCAATGTTTCGAATAAAAGGTTTATCGAGAGCAGGGAAGAATAATAGTGTTTGATAAGATTACTTAGTTCATTAAAACAGACCTCATGAACACTTCATGAGGTCTATTGACGCTATCTTACAAAAGCCATTATTCAAGTATCTTATCTACGATTTCCTTTATGTGATAGGAAGGGATGGCAACGCCAACAATTTCTTTTGCCTCTATTTCAGGATTTTGCAAGGTAGCAAAAATGACACCAATCACCTCACCATTTTGATTCAAGACTGGGCTGCCACTGTTCCCTTTATAAATAGGGGCTTCAATCATCATTACCGGAACCTTCCAGTCAACTAACTGGACTTTTCCAACTATCGTGCCTTCGTTGGCTATTTGGGTAAAAGCTAACGGATTTCCGATAAATAATATTTTCTCTCCTGCCCAATTTTCCCAGCCTTTTTCATTAGATACCGGGAGATAAGGGAGGTTTTCAGCATCGATATCTATAATCGCAACATCAATTCCAGGATTCCTCAAGATAACTTTGCCAGCATATGAATCTCCAGATTTGAAATGAACATTTACTCTATTCGTTCGTGCGACAACATGTTCATTGGTCACAATGAATCCATCAGCTGTAACGGTAAAGCCAGTTCCTTTCGTTCCGTCCCATTCAATTGTCACAACCGATTTTTTGTATTCTTTCACTTCAGGCTGTTTTGATAATTGATTAGATACTTTAACAAATTCGATAGCAGGGAGGTTGAAAATATTAATCCACACCTCTAAACCGCTTATTAAAAGAGCCAGAACTAGCAATGAACTAACCATTTTTACAATGGATTTGTTTCGCTTTTTCTTCTTCCGTTTTTCTTCTTGCCATTCCTGATCATCTTCTGGCATGAAAAAAGCTTCCCAATTTATTTCTTCTTCCGTTTGTTTTTGATCCTTATCATCCACATTCAATCCCTCATTACCATTTGTATATTCCTATTATATCTTAGGAATTAACGATTGTATCTTTACCGCATTTATAAAATAGAATCCGTTTTGATATTAAGTACAGAATATGTTAGAATAAATTCTAACTTATAAGAAATGGAGGTTTTCCCTTTGACTGCGTCTATGAGACTACGATTCCCGGCTTTGAACTGTTAATTGAATAGGTTCAGGGACTTTGCTTTCTTAGCAGAGTACGGGAGTGGTCTGTCTATTTTTAGGGAAACCTTTATTTTACGATGTTGTAAACAGAGGGGGACGGGACGATTCTGCCCTCTTTTTTGCGTCTTTTAATTTAATATTAGTTTCTGTAAAAATGTCCTTGACCACCCAAAACAAATAAAAAAATATATAGGACGTGTAATCTATGGAAACAAATAATCATTGGAAAAGAAATACGATTCTCTTTTTAGGGAGTCAAACGATATCGCTTTTTGGATCAGCCTTGGTACAGTATGCGATTATGTGGTACATCACCTTGAACACTCAGTCAGGTGTGATGATGACGATTTCCATAATCTGTGGATTTGTTCCAACCTTTTTTCTTTCTCCATTTGCAGGGGTTTGGGCAGATCGCTACAATCGAAAAATCCTGATTATCCTATCAGATTCCTTAATAGCCATTTCAACTCTTGTTTTAGCCATTCTGTTTTTAATGGGGTACGAGGCACTTTGGTTATTATTTCTTATGTCAGCGATTCGGGCGATAGGTACAGGTATTCAAGGTCCGGCGGTTGGAGCTATTCTTCCTCAGTTAGTTCCAGAGGATAATCTCACAAAAGTGAACGGAATAAATGGCAGTATCCAAGCACTTATTATGCTGGTAGCGCCTATGGTAAGTGCAGCACTTCTGACGATGGCTTCAATGGAAGCAATCTTCTTTATAGATGTAGTCACTGCAGCAATCGCGGTTTTTATCTTACTCACCTTTTTGCATATTCCAATCCATGCAAAGGCTGCAGAAAAGCAAACAACCAGCTATTTCAGCGACTTGAAACAAGGGTTTATCTATATTCAAAATCACGCTTTTGTTAAAAAGTTTTTTGTGTTTTTTGCGTTTTTCTTTGTATTGGCTGCACCGGTAGCTTTTCTAACTCCACTACAGGTCACGCGGAGTTTTGGTGATGACGTGTGGCGATTAACAGCCATCGAAATTACGTTCTCGATTGGAATGATGCTGGGTGGGGTGTTCATGGCTTCATGGGGAGGATTTAAAAACAAGATTCATACCATGACGCTAGCCGCCCTTGTGATGGGTGCTTGTACTTTCGCACTCGGTGTTGTCCCTAATTTTTGGATTTATATCATTTTCATGGGAATCGTAGGAGTTGCGATGCCGATCTTTAATACACCATCCACAGTTCTTTTACAAGAGAAGGTAGAAGGAGATTATCTTGGAAGAGTCTTTGGTGTTTTAGGAATGATTTCAACTTCCATGATGCCACTAGGGATGCTCATTTTTGGACCAATCGCAGACATTATCGATATTGAATGGCTGCTAATCGGAACCGGTCTGCTTATGTTCATACAAGGATTCTTCTTAGTTGGCAGTAAGGTCCTTCTTGAGGCAGGCAAACCAGTTGTCAAAGAAAGCACCAATTAGAAGGTGATACAAAAAGCCGTTTTCTTTTTAAAAGAAGACGGCTTTTTGCTTTTACAATTTACGAAAACTTGATAGGAGGTGCCAGTCACTGGTCAAGGTGTAAATGCTAAAAAATTATTAGTTTGCAGCACGTTTTCTTTCATCTTTCTTATCTGTTTTATAACCATTAGCCCAGAATTCTGCATTCTTAATACCTAATTTAGTAGAATTAAATTCAGGGTCTAAGCCTTGCTTCAGCTGCTCTTCATAATCCTTTAGAGCAATATTCGCTGGTTTGAATAATAAAAGAATTGCGATTAAGTTCAACCATACCATGATTCCAAGTCCGATATCACCCATTGCCCAAGCTGTCTCGGCAGTCTTTACTGATCCATAGAAAGTAGAACCTAATAGAATAAATTTTAAAATGGTCATTGCTAATTTTCTATGTTTACCCTTAACTAAATAAGCAAGATTGGTTTCTGCGATATAGTAATAAGCAAAAATCGTCGTGAAGGCAAAGCAGAATAGAGCCAACGCAATAAATCCTGATCCGAATCCTGGAATAATTGTATCAACGGCTGCTTGAGTGTAAGCAGGACCACTTTCAACTCCTTTAAGATTCTCCACTAAGACTTCCCCAGTTTTTTCATTTACTGTATTGTACGAATTTGTAAATAAAATCATAAAAGCAGTCGCAGTAACGATTAGGAACACATCTAGATAAATGGAAAATGCTTGGACTAGTCCTTGTTTTGCCGGGTGTGATACTTCTGCGGCAGCTGCAGGGTGAGCACCTGTTCCTTGTCCTGCTTCATTTGCATATAAACCACGTTTTACACCCCACATAATGGTTGAACCGAGAATACCACCGAACATTCCCTCAGCGCCAAATGCACTTTTAAAAATCAGAGTAAATACTTCTGGAATTCTATCGAAATTCATCGCGATGATCGCTATGGCGACAAGTAAATATCCGGCCGCCATAAAAGGAACGAGAAATTCCGCAACTCTCGCGATCCGCTTAACGCCGCCAAAAATAATAAGTCCCATAAGTAAGACAACTACTAAACCAGTAATGGAACTTTCAATTCCAAAAGCATTGCTAACACCTTCAGCAATTGCATTCGCCTGAATACCTGGCATGAGTACAGCCATTGCGAGGAGTGTTGCAATAGCAAAAATAACGGCAAACCATTTCCACCCAAGTCCCTTTTCAATATAGAAGGCAGGACCGCCTCGATACTCTCCATCTTGCTTTTCTTTATAGATTTGAGCTAGGGTGGATTCAACAAAAGCCGAAGCGGCTCCGATAAAGGTGATCACCCACATCCAAAATACAGCTCCGGGCCCGCCGAAGGCAATTCCCGTTGCTGTTCCGGCAATATTCCCGACTCCAATACGGCCTGATAAAGACATTGCCAATGCTTGAAAGGAAGAGACACCCTCATTGGAGCTTTTTCCAGAAAATAGTAGACGAACCATTTCCTTTACATGACGAATCTGCAGAAATCTTGTCCGCACGCTAAAGTACAATCCAACAGCACAAATAAAGATGATGAGAGGTGCGCTCCATAAATAACTGTTAATGGTAGCAACAAATTGTTCAAACATAGAATTCCTCCTTTGTTATGTATTAATTGGCATATAATATCCTGATGTTGTATAACAAGGTGACATTAAAAGTATAAAATAATATAGGTTGATATTTCAATAGAATATTCTATAAATTCCATATATTGTGACTTTAGTAATATAATAATTATATAAAAAGGACAAGCTTCATTTATGAGGCTTGTCCTTTTTGGTTATTTTCTAGAAAATGCATAGATCAAAACACTTTTGATGATACTCGGCTTCATCAAGGATGTGATCGGTCGAACAAGATTCATCACTTTAATAAACGAGTCGTAAACGTATTGATTTTGTGACGATAGAAGAAAGATTTTTTTTGCATACCATTGCTGGATGGAGAGTCCAACTGGCTTTTTTCCCCTGGTTTCAGAGTATCGAAAATCTTCTGTTATGACCATATTCCAAATAGGGCCAATAATTTTTCCTGCCTTTTTATGAAAGGCAGTTGGAACTTTATCCAGTTCACGATGATGTTTTTGCAACAGTTTTTTCAGTGCAAGCGTTTCTAATACTGCAATACTCATTCCTTGACCAAATACGGGATCGATTCTGCAGAATGTGTCACCAATCAACAGCAGACCACTTGGTAGGTTCTCTAGCTTATCAAATCGCCTCCAAATGATATGGGGAACACGATAAATAGATGTTTTGGATAACGGGGTTGCATTTTCTATTTCTTGATAGATATCTTGTTTTGGAAGTTTCCTCGCTAACTCAACAAAACTCTCATCACTTTTTAGTACTGCATTATCATTAACGGCATTGTGGTATCCCATCAGTGTGACAATATAACGATTATCCTCTACTTTTGAGATCGTTCCGCCTATTTTTTCATGTGGCGGATTTGGATATACCAACTTAATCTTCCAACCCCTGTCTTTTTTTCCAGACAGCTGAAATTGTTTACTAATATAACTAAGGTTGATATCAACTTTTTCAGTTGGAACTGCCATTTGGCGTTTATCTAACCAACTTGATGAAAGACTGCTAACGCCACTTGCATCCACCACTAAGTCAGCTTTCAATGATTTATCTTTTAGTTGAACACCAATGATACGGTTTTTTGCTTCATTAAACAAAAAATCTTGGACAATTTGATTGTACTGAAATATTACGTTAGGAATTTTTTTAATATATTGTTCGATATGCCATTCTAAATGCGGTCTGGTTTGTAATGTTGTACTATATTTACCATCGTATCGAAGTTTCCACACCCCATGATGAAACCAGGAAAGATCTAAGGTAGAATTGATTTTCACAGCCCCGCCACCATAAAAATCTTCGGTTATTCCAGGGAATAACTCTTCGAGACCATACTCGCCAGCATGAAGAAGGGCATGTAAATGTTCGCCTTGCGGAGCACCTTTTCTAGGTGAAGGTCCAACTGGTTCATGGTCACGTTCTAGGATGATCACTTCCTTATAAAAATCTGATAATACACGCGCAACTAATTTACCAGAAATTCCACCGCCAATAATGATTGCTTTATTGTTTAAAGTCACGAAATGTTCCACCTGCCATAATAATTAGTAAAATTGCGAAAAGAAAAAGCAACCCCATGGGTTACTTAGGTTAGGCTCCACGTTTTTCTGAGATGTATAAAGAATTGGTTTCATCCCAGTGAAAAATACCTTCTTGGAGTTGTATAGTTGAATCAAATGGGCGAGGGATCGGTAACTTTCCTAACTCCTCCAGCAATTGTTCTCTTAATTGATGGAGTTCATTTCTTGAAGCAATTCGTATCACTTGTTTCAAGGAAAGATCCTTTAAGTTAACATTTTTACTGTTGCAAATGCTATCTTGGAAAGGTTTATTAAACTGAATCATCATTTGTAAATCATTAAGGCAGGCAACCCCAAAAACATCTTTTATGATGTCGTCATATTTAAGTTGATAGCCTGTCGCAAATTTAATAATCTTTTTTTCGGGATTTTCTAAAATATAAATGGTATCAATTTGATTGTTCAATTATAAGCACCCTTTTGTTCTAATCGGCAGTATAAATCGCTTTATATCACCGCTTTAGTTTGTTAAATCATTGTTCTTTTATTATAGCATAGATTTCAATTTTGATGTAATAGACAACTTGTATGTGACATTTGTCATACCCTGCACATGACACCTGGTACTTACCGTAATAATTTTATTTCCCTATACTAGATTTAACGACACAAACTGAAGGGAATTAAAAAATATGTCAGTACAAGAAAATACTAAGAATTTACGAAAACAGGTTGCTCCATTTGAAAAATCAACTACAAAACAAAGTGTATGGCAAATCATAAACACGGTTGGACCGTTTATCTTATTATGGTTTCTTGCTTATCAAAGCTTAGCTGTTTCTTATTGGTTAGCATTGGTTCCAATTATTCTTGCAGCTGGATTTTTAACCAGAATTTTTATCATCTTTCATGACTGTACCCATCACTCGTTCTTTAAAAATAGACGCGCAAATCGCGCAGTTGGTACTGCAATGGGAGTTCTAACGTTATTCCCGTTTGATCAATGGGGTCATGAGCACTCTGTTCATCATGCTACAAGTGGAAACTTGGATAAGCGTGGAACTGGAGATATTTGGACTTTAACTGTTGATGAGTACTTGGCTGCACCGCTTAAAATGCGTTTGGCTTATCGTTTCTACCGCAATCCAATCGTTATGTTTGGTTTAGGGCCAATCTGGGTTTTCCTTTTGAAAAATCGTTTTAACCGTAAAGGTGCCCGTAAGAAAGAAGTAATGAACACGTATTTAACCAATGTTCTGATTGTAACTTTAATGGCTGTACTTTGGGTAACAGTTGGCTGGCAAGCATTTTTACTCGTACATGGTTCTATCTTTATGCTTGCAGGTTCAATAGGTATTTGGTTATTTTATGTGCAGCATACATTTGAGGATTCTTACTTTGAAGAAGATAAAGATTGGGAATATGTAAAAGCAGCGGTTGAAGGAAGTTCTTTTTATAAACTCCCAAAACTTTTGCAATTTCTAACAGGTAATATTGGTTTTCACCATGTTCATCATTTAAGTCCTAGGGTTCCGAATTATAAGTTAGAAGAGGCTCATAATGAGACACTTCCATTACAAAACGTACCAACAATCTCACTTGCAACAAGCTTAAAGTCACTTCGTTTCCGTTTATGGGATGAAAAAGCAAAGAACTTTGTGGCTTTTAAAGATGTGAAAGCTTTGGCGAAAAAACGTATTTCTGTTCAAGCAAAACCAGAAGTTTAATTTTACCCAACTGGCTGACTCTCCTTTTGAAAAAGGGGAGTCCCTGCATGACTAGCAGCTGGCGATAAGGAGAGATAAAATGATTCGAATTGTAATTGCAGAGGATCAGGCATTGCTTTTAGAGGCCATGGGTAATCTGCTGAATTTAGAAGATGATATCGAAGTTGTTGGTCAAGCAGGCAATGGGGTAGAAGCGCTAACACTTGTACAACAATTACAGCCAGATGTATGCATTATGGATATCGAAATGCCTGAGAAAAATGGGCTTGAGGCTGCTGAAGTTTTACAGGATAGCGATTGTAAAGTGATCATTCTAACAACCTTTGCCAGACCAGGATATTATCAACGTGCACTAAGGGCTGATGTAAGAGGGTACTTACTGAAAGATAATCCTAGTGAGGAATTAGCATCCTCAATCCGCAGCGTAATGGATGGAATGCGAATTTATTCCAATGAACTCCTGGATGAAGATTGCAATGAAGAAAATATCGGAATACTCGCACAGAAGTCTTCTCAAAATAATAAGGGCTCTGTCAAAAATTATTTATCCTCTATTATGGATAAAATAAAGTTGCCAACAGGCTAAAAGCATCCAATTTGGATGCTTTTTGTGGTTTAAGCTAATAAAATGGTATTGTTTTCTATAACGTAATTAACAAAAGGTTTTGACCTGGTTAGTGACCCCAATCTTGAAAAATCAGAGCGAGTGATGAAAGCAATGCTCTAAATGAAGAAAATGGACATTAGAACATTAATGGAGGCGTAGGAGGGCTAGGTTAATAAACATCGAACCACATAGGTTCATCGTCCTCAGGATCTCCATTGTAATTGATTAGAATTTCATCACCAGATTTGATATCTCGATAGGCATAAATATCAATGGTCTTGTTTTTTAAATTGAGTTTATATAAGGCATTCGGGGTGTAGGAGTGGTTAAATAACGATCCATATCCAAGTGCCAAAGCACATTCATCTAGGTCCTCGCCCCACCAGAATGCGTATTCAACCAAGATGGTTTTCTTCAAATATTGATACTCCTCTTTAGGGGATATAATCACGGGTGCTTCATGGATCAACTCGCCTTTTTTTATTTTGCGGGTTGCAAAGATCCCTCGCCCATATTTAGATTTCTTCACTTCGAACATATATTTAGCACCACCATAAATTTGAATAATACAATTTTGTATTATTCTATGACAGAATGGGTAAATTTGTTTTAGTAATCCTATTTAGGAGGTAACGAGATGACTGAAACACCAGAGGGAAATAGAAAAACATTTTGTGCCAATGAGTATGATGTATTAAAGCGTGTGATTCTATGTCAGCCACAATATATGACAATTCGTGAAGCCATTAATGAGACACAAAAGGAATTTGAAGATGAAGGTATACATATAAAAACTGCATTAGAACAACATCGGGAATTTGTTCGAACATTAGAATCACATGAAATAGAGGTGATTTTATTACCCTATCATAAAAAATACCCCGAGCAGGTGTTTACGAGAGATATTGGTTTTACGTTAGGGCAAACCATTTTTGTAGCGAAAATGGCTCATGATGTCAGAATTGGTGAAGAAGATGTATTGAAACAGTGGTTAGAAGACGAGGAAATATCTTATTACAATTTGGCAGAGGATCTGATCGAAGGTGGAGATGTAATCATTGATGGGGAAACCATTTACGTTGGCTTGAGTAATCGGACCCATAAGGAAGCAGTAGAACATTTGCAAGGTCTACTAAATCAATATGATGTGAAAGCTATTCCGTTTAAGGCAAAATATCTCCATTTGGATTGTGTTTTTAATGTTGTATCTCCTGAAGTTGCCCTAATCTATAAGCCAGCACTAACAGATGAAGATATTGCCCTTTTTTCATCTCGCTATGAATGTATTGAAGTGTCAGAAGATGAACAATTTACACTTGGAACCAATGTTTTAAATATCGGGAACAAGAAGATAGTAAGTTTACCCGTTAATAAGCAGGTAAACGAACAGTTACGGAACAGAGGATTTGAAGTGATAGAAGTGGATATTACTGAAATTATCAAATCAGGCGGGTCCTTCCGCTGTTGTACACTTCCAATCTTGAGGGGATAAGAAAAAGGCTGTCCGAGTATATCGGACAGCCTTTTTTCTTGTCTAGCTTCAGCGCCTAGAGGCTCTCAGGTCTAAGCCAATCCGTCAAGAGGTAAAGACCAACCTTCTCGCCGGCTTGTCTTATGCCTGTCGCCTCTGGGAAAAAATGAACTGCTTTTTTCCTTGGGCAAGGCGCTTAAGCTTTTCTTAGTGAAATCATCCAGGCTATAGCCCTTGTTGATTTCGTAATGTTTGTTCAGCGTAAGCAACTAGACGTTTTGTCATTTCGCCGCCAACCGAACCATTTGCTCGCGCGGTCGTATCAGCACCAAGTTGAACTCCAAACTCGTTGGCGATTTCTTCCTTCATTTGATTCAGAACATTGTCTGCCCCAGGAACCAATAGTTTGTTTCTAGCCATGATACATCACTCCCGTCGAAGTTTTTTGTTTGAGCAATGTAGTATTGCTCGTAGTTACTTTACCCTAATTCGAGTGCATTAATTAGCATAATAATTCTGTGTATAATAAGGCTGTGATTTATCATTAAAGGCGACACCCACACCGAGGTATTCATAATCGTGTCGCAATATATTTTCCCGATGTCCAAGTGAGTTCATTAATCCTTCATGCGCAAAAATACTGCTTAATTGACCATATGCAAGGTTTTCTCCAGCTAAATTAAAGGCAACTTCATCCTCTTTCATGCGATCAAACGGTGTTTGGCCTTCCAAATTTTTATGATCAAAATAATCATTCTCTGCCATATCTAAACTATGCTCGCGGGCTGTTTCCTTTACATGGTCATCCCAGGTTAAGATGGGGAGCTGGTGATTTACCCGAGCGGCATTGGTGATATCAAACATTTGATATTCAAAGCCTTCTTTTAAAGTTGGGGTTGCTTCGGTGTAAAAATCTTTTTTATTCTCCTCTATCGCTTTGCTGATAATTTGTAACCCCGTAACGGTATTGTTCTCATGCTTATCATAAAATACAGTTACATACGCATCATCCAGCAAAAACAAATCATTGTCGTTATCTTCTTGAAGTTGATAAATGACTAATCCTTTTTGGACTTTGGTGATTGGTTCGCCAAGGATACTTCGGACACTTTCTTTCGTCGTACTGCCGATTTTGATTCCATTGGTAGAAGCTACTAAATCTTGGTTGGTATAAAGGCCAGCTGCTTTGTTATTTTCATTGTACATAATCATAAAAAAGTCATGGTAATTCTCATGATAAGCATGCCAATCGGTTCCGTATTCATTGAGCGAAATTCGTTTGGCTGCGCCCAAATTATGCTCGATATCAGCTTTTGCATTTCCAAGTTCAACATTATGAATAGAAAAGGTTTGTTCTACAGGGGGTGTTAACTCCAGTTTTTCCTGTGGCACTTCATTGGATTTTTCTTCTGTCAACGGAAGTTCATCCAATTGAAAGCCGATTTGTGCGAGTAACTGCTGGATATCGTCATATAAAATACTAAACGTTTCAGGTACTTCAAGATTATCTTTTAATGACGACACAATATCTGCTTGAATCGTGGAATTATCTAACTGCTTTGCAATAAAAGGCCAAGAAATATATATTAAAAATAAAATGGCGATTAATCTAAGAAAACGAAACATCATTTTTTCCTCCAATTCTATTAGGAGTATAGCCAGGTTCGAATAAATGTATAATATTTTTGTTTGTAAATCAAGATAATTTTTCGTTACAAAAATTATATCAGTGTTAAATACAATATATCAGCGATTAACCACATTATATAGGCGTTAACTTAAATATATCGGCGATAAACAGAATATATCAGCGTTGCACAAAAAATAAATGTCAGGCACTTGAAACCAAATGTCTGACATTTATCATTTAGGTGATTAAATTTCAAGGATGATTGGAAGAATCATCGGCTTTCTTTTCGTATGCTTGAACAAATACTGTCCTACTGATTTTTTAATATGTTGCTTCATTACGTTCCATTGTCGGATATTATCTGCTTCTAACTCAAGAATCGTCTTCTTAACCAGACGATTAATTTCTCTTATCAAATCCTCGGATTCCTTTACATATACGAATCCACGTGTAATCGTGTCAGGACCTTGAATAATTTTTCGATCAGATTTACTAATGGTTAACACAACCACCAGCATACCATCTTCTGAGAGCTGCCTGCGGTCACGTAATACAATTTCACCTACATCCCCAACACTAATGCCATCTACATATGTGTCACCAGCAGGAATATTTCGTGTCTGATGAGCAATTGAATTTTGAATATCAACGACATCACCATTTTTGATGATGAAGGTATTACCTTTTTCAACACCCACCGATTCCGCTAACTGCTTATGATGATGAAGCATTCTATACTCACCATGAATCGGAATGAAATAGGTAGGCTTCATTAATGTAAGCATGAGTTTTAAGTCTTCCTGGTAACCATGACCGGAAACATGCATACCGGTTGAACTGCCGGAGCCATAAATAACCTTAGCACCTAATTGAAATAAGTTGTCAATGATTCGAGAAACACCTTTCTCGTTTCCAGGAATAGGCGACGCTGCCAAAATAACAGTGTCCCCAGGATAAATCGTGGCATCGCGATAATTGCCTGTTGATAAACGGGCAAGAGCCGCATTGGGTTCACCCTGACTTCCAGTACACAGAATCACGACTTTATCAGGAGGAAACTGTTCGATTTCATTTGCACTGATGAGCATTCCCTCCGGAACATCTAAATACCCTCGCTCAAGTGCAACATCTACCACGTTTACCATGCTGCGTCCAAGCAAGGCTAGCTTACGATTCGTCTTGATCGCTGCCTCGACGACTTGTTGAACCCTGTTCACGTTTGATGCAAAGGTGGAAAGGATGATTTTCCCCTCAGCTTTCAAAAATGCTTCCACCAAATGTTCACCAACCATTTGCTCAGAAGGAGATAAACCTTTGCGTTCGGCATTGGTACTTTCGGATATTAGCGCAATAACACCTTGTTGACCAATCTGAGCCATTTTATGAATATCACTAAATTGGTCATTTGAAGGTGTTAAATCGAACTTAAAGTCACCTGTATGAACGACATTTCCCTCTGGTGTATGAAAAACAATCCCAAGACAATCAGGAATGCTATGACTCACTTTGAAAAAGGAGCAACTTATTTCGCCAAACTCAAGAGTAGACTCCGAATGAATGGTTACTAACTCAGTATCACGAAGAAGGCGATGCTCTTCTAACTTTAATTCAATTAGACCTAATGTAAACCGAGTAGCATAAATCGGTACATTTAATCTTTTTAAAAAGAAAGGGATACCGCCGATATGGTCTTCGTGACCGTGTGTCACAATCATCGCACGGATCCGATCCTGATTTTCCTCTAAATAAGTCATATCAGGGATTATCAGGTCAATTCCCATTAAACTCTCGTCTGGAAATTTACCTCCGCAATCAACCACCAAAATATCGTCTCCATATTCAATTACATACATGTTCTTACCAATTTCATTGATTCCGCCTAATGCGAAAATAGATAATTGTTTCATTTTCACGTTTATTCCTCCCGGATACAATTAGATGGATTTAGTATTCCCGTGAAAAACGTGAGTATGTTAAAGCAAGAGTTTTTGCTCTCAAAAAACATTTCACAATTTTAAAAAAATATATTGATTTTTGGAAAAATAACAATTAAGATATGATTTATAGTAATCCTATGGAGTTAATCGGAATTAAAAATCAAATAAGTAATCCTACTTCCATTTTGAATTCTAAATCCACTATGGAACATTTTTAACAGCGAATGTTGACCGAATTACTCAACATTAATGAGGAGGATGGAAATGAAGGTATCAAGCAAGGGTGAATATGCACTAAGAGCTTTAATTTTGCTAGGAAACTATAAAGGAAAAGTGCTCGGCATTCAGGAAATTTCAGAAAAAACCCTTGTCAGTATTAACTACCTAGAACAAATCCTTCTTCAATTAAAAAACCTTGGGTATGTGGTCAGTAAACGCGGTGCAAAGGGTGGTTACTCGCTTTATAGAGAACCAGAAGATATTAACATCGGTGAAGTGATCCGTGATCTAGAGGGACCTTTATCTCCAATGAGCTGTGCTTCAATCACTAAATACGAACCATGTCCTATTGAGGAGGGATGTCAATTAAAGCCATTGTGGTCTTTAGTTCGAGATACAATTGCTTTTGTCTTAGAACGAACAACACTGGAGGATTTACTTTTAAACAGAATTAATAAGCTGGAGGGAGAGGATTTTGTTGTCATTAAAAGGACGTCTGGATCAGCAAGTGATGGAAAAAATAGCTAGTCTTTTGGAAGGATTAGAGTTTGGCACGGTACAAATAACCGTTCACGATTCACAAATAACGCAAATTGATCGCTTAGAAAAGCATCGGCTGCCCTTACAAAATAAAACGAGTGTTCAAGCATTTCCAAACAAAATGAAAAGCAGGCCAGAAAAATGAATAACTGCCGATCGGACACCCGAAGGCCCTTTAGTTTCTTGTACATGAGATATGTACACGTATTTAACTAATGGGGCTTTTTTTATTGGAAAAAGCCTACAAAAAAAATAGAGGTGTTAATTATTATGATGAAAAAAACTTTGATAACGCTATTTTCCCTTACTTTACTTTTGTGGGCTGCCGGGTGCTCAAATCAAAGCGCAACAAATGAGAAAGAATCGGAAGCAACTGGGACCGAAGAAACTGGTAAAAAAGAAGTTGAGTTATTAAATGTATCTTATGATCCAACCAGAGAATTTTATGAAGAATTTAACAAAAGCTTTGCAACCTATTGGGAAAAAGAAAAAGGACAAAAAGTTACCATTAACCAATCACACGGAGGTTCAGGTAAACAGTCCCGATCTGTCATTGATGGTCTTGAGGCTGATATCGTGACCTTGGCACTAGCCTATGATATCGATGTAATTGCTGAAGCAGGAAAGCTGCCAGAGAACTGGCAAGAAAGACTCGATAACAATAGTTCTCCTTACACATCAACGATTGTTTTCCTGGTTAGAAAGGGCAACCCAAAAGGTATTAAAGACTGGGATGATTTAATCAAAACAGATGTATCCGTAATCACTCCAAATCCTAAAACATCTGGTGGTGCGAGATGGAATTACCTTGCAGCCTGGGGTTATGCATTGGAACAAAATAACGGAGATGAAGCGAAGGCAAAAGAGTTTGTAACGAAACTGTTTAAAAATGTACCTGTTCTAGATTCTGGTGCACGAGGCTCAACAACAACGTTCGTCGAAAGAGGAATAGGTGATGTATTAATCGCATGGGAAAATGAAGCCTTCTTAGCCCTAAATGAGCTTGGTAAGGATGAGTTTGAAATTGTCGTCCCTTCGATCAGTATTCTCGCTGAACCGCCGGTAACGGTTGTGGATGAAACGGCTAAGAAACATGGAACAGAGGAAGTGGCGAAAGCCTATTTAGACTATTTGTATACAGACGAAGGACAGGAAATTGCAGCTAAGAATTATTATCGCCCACGTTCTGAAGATGTAGCAAAAAAGTATGCAAATCAATTCCCTGAAATTAACCTATTTACAATCGATGAGGTATTTGATGGGTGGAAAAATGCGCAAAAGACACATTTTGACGATGGCGGAGTCTTTGATGAGATATACAAACCGTAAAGATAAAGGAGAGTTTCAACGTGGCAGCTAATAAAAAGCAACATCGTGTTTTGCCGGGTTTTGGTCTATCTATGGGGTACACACTGATTTATCTAAGCCTAATCATTTTGATTCCGATTGCCGTCCTATTTTTAAAAGCATCGACAATCAGCCTCGCAGAATTTTGGGAGACCGTAACCGAGGCAAGAGTCGTTGCTTCTTATAAATTGACGATCTATACATCCTTCATAGCAGCCTTTGTTAATGCCATTTTTGGGACACTTATTGCATGGGTTTTAGTACGATATGATTTTTATGGAAAACGAATCATTGATGCACTAGTCGACTTGCCTTTTGCTTTGCCAACCGCGGTTGCAGGGATCGCTCTTACCACCATCTATGCACCGAATGGATGGATAGGGCAATACTTTGAAACCATGGGAATTAAAGTTGCTTATACACCACTCGGTATCATGATAGCCTTAACGTTTATCGGGCTTCCCTTTGTTGTCCGGTCAGTCCAGCCAGTATTGCAAGATTTGGATCAGCAATATGAAGAGGCTGCGGCAACCCTGGGTGCCAATTCTCTGCAGATTTTTGTAAAGATTATCTTTCCAGCCATTTTCCCAGCCATCTTAACAGGCTTTGCCCTTGCGTTTGCAAGGGCTTTGGGGGAATATGGCTCCGTTGTTTTCATCTCCGGCAATATGCCAATGAAAACGGAAATTGTCCCATTGCTAATTATAACAAAATTAGAGCAATTCAATTATGCAGGTGCCGCTGCTATCGCCGTTGTGATGCTGGTATTTTCATTCGTTTTATTGTTCTTGATCAATTTCTGGCAATGGAAAACAACGAAAAAATATCAAGTAAGCTAGAGGAGTTAGGGGAATATGGACGTTCGAGATACAACCCTTCATACCAAAAATGTAAAAACTACTTTCCAGCCGGGATTGGTAACAAAATGGCTCCTGATTACGATTGCCCTTGGCTTCTTAGGGATCTTTATTTTGGTACCGTTAATCGCTGTTTTCTCTGAAGGTTTGAATAAGGGAATTCAGTTATATATTGCTGCTTTGACAGAGCCTGATGCCTTATCGGCCATTAAATTAACGTTGATTACTGCAGCGATTACCATACCTGTTAATACAATTTTTGGGGTGTTTGCTGCTTGGGCAATCACAAAATTTGAATTCAGGGGTAAGAATATATTAATTACGTTAATTGATATCCCTTTTGCTGTTTCACCGGTTATTGCAGGACTCGTTTTTGTTCTAGTGTTTGGTTCGCAAGGTGTACTGGGTCCGTTTTTAGAGGCGAATAATATCAAGATTATTTTTGGAGTACCTGGCATTATTTTAGCTACTATATTTGTCACTTTTCCATTTGTAGTGAGAGAATTACTGCCCATCATGCAGGAACAAGGGACAGAGGAGGAACAGGCTGCGATTACGCTCGGAGCAAGTGGCTGGCAAATGTTCTTTCGCGTTACCTTACCCAACATTAAATGGGGTTTGCTCTATGGTGTCATTCTTTGTAATGCGCGTGCCATGGGAGAATTCGGTGCGGTATCTGTTGTTTCAGGACATATTAGAGGATTAACCAATACCATTCCGCTACATGTTGAAATCTTGTATAACGAATACAATTTCACAGCAGCCTTTGCTGTTGCCTCTTTACTGGCGCTGCTGGCTTTGCTGACATTAATTTTAAAAAGTTTTGTGGAGTGGAAAACAAGCAAACACTAAAAGAGAGCATTTGTGGGGGATGGTTGAAATGGGAATAACGATTAAGGAAGTATCAAAGGATTTTGGAACTTTTGCAGCTGTCAAAAATGTCAATCTTGAAATTCCAACCGGAGATTTTGTTGCATTACTAGGACCATCGGGTTCGGGTAAAACAACTCTCCTACGGCTTATTGCAGGTTTAGAGGGATTGGATTCAGGAGGAATCTACTTTAATGACATAGAGTACACCAATAAAAGTATTAAAGAACGGAATGTAGGATTTGTTTTTCAAAATTATGCGTTGTTCAAGCATATGACTATTTTTGATAATATTGCTTTTGGTTTAAAGGTAAGACCACGGAAAACACGTCCATCTAAAAATGAAATAACCGAGAAAGTAACGGAATTGTTGAAGTTGGTAAAATTAGATCATCTTGCCAATCGTTATCCTGCACAACTTTCAGGAGGACAAAGACAGCGGATTGCGTTGGCAAGGGCTCTTGCTATAGAACCGGAAGTTTTACTTCTTGACGAACCATTTGGTGCACTAGATGCCAAGGTGCGTCAGGAACTGCGCCATTGGTTAAGAGAAATTCATCAAAAGCTTAATATCACTACTATTTTTGTTACGCATGACCAGGAGGAGGCCCTCGAAATGGCTGATACCGTTGTGGTGATGAATCAGGGTGAAATAGAACAGATTGGCTCTCCTGAGGAGATATATCAGAAGCCTAAGAGCGCATTTGTTTATAGCTTTTTAGGTAGAGTGAACGAATTCCGAGATTCAGAGGATTTTGTGGAGAGCGTCAGTTATATAAGGCCACATGAAATACTTCTTCGGAAAATTTCACAAGGGAACAGCATCGTATCAGAAGTTTCACACATTCATATAATCGGTTCCACGGTAAGGATTGAATTAAGAAGGAAGGATACAAATGATTTATTTGAAGCAGAAATGAGTATCGATCAGTATCAAAATATGAGCCCAGTAAAAAAGGGAGATATTCTTTATGCTGAGTTTAAAAACATTGTACAATTTCATTCGGAAAAAAAAATAACCCATGCAGCAGGAAAAAGTGGGATTAGAAATACACTAAAAAGCAAATTAATATAGAATGAAAAGGTGCTAGGAAATCCTGGCACTTATTTTATTTTCTCGAAGTATAAAATGTTAAGAGGAATCGTTATGATTGAAATATACATATATTAAGCATAAATTAGAAGTAAGAAGCTTTTTCACACTGTAAACTATGCAACTGATCGGTAATGTTAAAATACAAATTGGAAGGGCGATAACATGAAATATAACTTTGACGAAATTGTAAATCGGAGAGGGACCTACTCCATAAAATGGGATGGAGGAGAGTTGATTAAAAAAATGGGCTTGACGGATCGATATGATGAAGACACTATCCCATTATTTACAGCTGACATGGATTTACCAGTGCCCCAACCATTAATAGACGCCTTACATAAAACCGTTGATCACCGGATTTTTGGTTATTCTGTATTCCCTGATGAGTATTTTGAAGCGGTGCAACATTGGTTTAAAAATAGACATGATTGGGAGTTCAAAAAGGAAGAAATCGTGTATAGTCCAGGAACAGTCCATGCGTTGAATGTAGCGGTAAGGGCATTAACTCAACCAGGGGATGGGGTGATCATTCAACGACCTGTATATCCTCCTTTTACTTCTTCCATAAATGCCAATGGCAGAACGCTGTTGAATAATGCACTTATCGCTGATGAGGAAGGCTATTATTCGATTGATTTTGAGGATTTCGAAGCAAAAGCAAAAGATGAAATGACAAAAATGTTCATTTTATGTAATCCACATAATCCAACAGGAAGAGTTTTTAATGAAGAAGAACTAAGAAAACTTGCTTCTATTTGTGTGGAAAATAATGTCCTGATTGTAGCAGATGAAATTCATGGAGATATCATTCGCCGTGATCAATCGTTTACTCCAATCGCCAAAGTAGCTCCAGAATACAATGATCATATTATTACGTTTACAGCGATTAATAAAACCTTTAATTTGGCTGGACTTCACTGTACGAATGTCATTATTACGAACCCGGAATTGAGAAAAACTTATTTTGGTGTAATGGGTATGCATTTGCCATCACCATTTACCGTTTCAGCTCTCCTTTCGGTTTATCATGATGGAGAAGATTGGCTTGAGCAGTTGAATGAATATATCGATGGCACGATGGAGTGGGCAGTGGAGTTTTTAGCAGAAAAGATGCCAAAAGTGAAGGTTAGAATACCAGAGGGAACTTACATCATGTGGCTGGACTTTAGTGGTTACGGAATTTCACCTGACGAAGTTCATGACCGAATCTATAACAAGGCCAATGTCTTATTGGAAGATGGAAAAATGTTCGGGGAAGAAGGCTTGCACCATCAAAGAATCTGTATACCATCACCAAGACCCATGATCAAAGAAGCTTTCGAGAGAATCGCGAGAGAATTTGAAGATTTAAAATAGGTAATTGGCGGATGGCAGAAAATACTGGCGGATGGCAAGAAATACTGGCGGATAGCGAGAAATACTGGCACGTAGCAGAATGCTAGCAGCACGATAGCACCCCTTACATCAACTGCTACATCTAATAACGCACTATGTTTCATAGGAGTGATGATATGGAGAGCAGCATGCTTCAAACCTGCACGAACCTGATAAAAAATGCCCAAAACATTGTTGTCCTGACAGGCGCAGGTATAAGTACAGAATCAGGAATCAAGGATTTTCGTTCACAAACGGGACTATATCAGACATCACCGGAATATATCCTGTCACTAGACAATTTTTATCATAACCCAAAGGGATTTTACCAGTTTGCCTTTGAAAATCTTTACCATCCCCAAGCACTCCCAAATACTGGCCACAAGATACTTGCCCAATGGGAGAAAGATGGCAGGGTTAGCCACATCATCACACAAAATATTGATGCTCTCCATCAAAAAGCGGGATCTAAAAAGGTAATTGAATTTCATGGGACGATGAAAACAGCTACCTGCCAAAATTGCCGAAAATCCTATACGGCCGAAGAAATGATTATCAGACGAAACACCATGGACGACTTTTATATCTGCGACCATTGCCATACACAAAATAGGAAAGATCGATATATTAAACCCGATGTAGTCCTGTTTGGAGATACTGGAGAATGGTTTACCATCGACGGTTTCAACGAGATTATTAACATCATCCATCAGGCTGATTGTATCTTGGTGTTAGGAACCAGTTTGAAGGTTACTCCCTTCTCCACATTCCCGCAATATAGGAGAGATGATATCCCTTTGATTATTGTAAATAAGGGAGATTCACCCTACGATAATACCAAGGACTCTTATGTTATTCATGACTCCATCGGTGAAACATTAACTAAAATTAATAGTAGTTTCCATCCACCATTTGCATAATGGTGGATTTTCTTTGATATGAATATATAACTGAATAATAGGAATTATCAATAAATTTTAGACGATAGGAAGGAGGAAGTTATATAATAGGAGTAGACCAAGCCGGTTATCAAAAGTGGGGTGTGAAAAAATGAAAGCGCTACAAATACCAGTTGTTAAACTTCCTAAAGAAACAGAAGATTTGAGAAGAGAAATCCGACAATTTTTAAATGAAGAGATAGAATCTGGGGGTTTTGAACCAAAGTGTGATACCTGGCTAAGCGGGTTTTCGGAAGAGTTTTCTAGAAAAATGGGGAGTCGAGGATGGATAGGAATGACATGGCCGAAAAAATATGGCGGGCATGAGCGTTCGACAATTGAAAGATATGTTGTCACGGAGGAAATGCTTGCGGCAGGTGCTCCAGTTTCCGCGCATTGGATTGCTGATCGCCAGACTGGACCCCTCCTGCTTAAATTTGGGAAGGAGAGCCAAAAGCAATACTTTTTACCTGATATTGCAAAAGGAGAATGCTATTTCTCAATCGGCCTAAGTGAACCAAATGCTGGATCTGACTTGGCTGCCATTCAATCAAGGGCTGTAAAGGTTGAAAACGGATGGATCTTAAATGGAAGTAAAATTTGGACTAGCGGTGCTCATCACGCCCACTATATGATTACCCTTTGCCGTACGTCTCCAATGGATACCACGAATCGTCATGCAGGGATGAGCCAATTACTTGTAGATTTATCAGCCCCAGGAGTCACGATTCGACCCATCCATTTAATGACAGGAGAGCATCATTTTAATGAAGTGTTTTTTGAAGATGTGTTTATTCCAAATGAAATGGTGGTTGGAGAAATCGGTAATGGATGGGCGCAAGGGATGGCGGAGTTAGCTTATGAAAGAAGTGGACCTGAGCGTATCCTAAGCACATTTCCGTTATTAAATGAACTATCTTCCATTCTGCTGAAAAACGAGGATGATGATGGATTAAACAAAGTTAGCAGGCTGATTTCTCGATTATGGACCCTCCGAAATATGTCACTGGGTATCGCCCAGCAAATAGAAAGGGGGATCCCTTCAACAATTATTGCCTCATTGGTGAAAGATATGGGAACACAATTTGAGCAGGAAGTTGCGGAGATTACTAGATTACTCGTATCCGTTATTCCATCCACCGACTCCCCGTCACGTCTTGAAAGAATGCTTGCTCAGTCCATTCTACAGTCACCAGGATTTTCTTTACGCGGTGGAACTACTGAAATCTTACGGGGGATCGTGGCAAAGGGGGTTATCGGAAAATGAGTGTTATGAAAGAAATGATTGAGGATGTTACAACAAAGATCCTACAGAAATATTCCACAAAGGAAGTTGTAAATGGTGCGGAAAATGGTCAATGGGCAGAGGTACTTTGGCAAAATCTCGAAGAATATGGAGTGTTAACAGTGGGAATACCAGAAGAATTAGGGGGAAGCGGAGGTGATTATGAAGACGGTCTAAGCATCCTGCGTTTGGCGGGTAAATATTCTGCACCAATACCACTTGCTGAAACTTACATAGCAAATTGGATATTGGCGGAGTTTGGGGAGAGGATTACAAATGAAATTGTTACGGTTGCTTTAGCTAATACTGTTCAAATTGAAAAAGTAGAACATGGGTGGCTTGTTCAGGGATGTGCAAAGAATGTGCCATGGGGGAGATTTGCAAAAAAAGTCCTTCTTTATGGGAAAACTTCAGATGGTTATTTCCTTACACTTATTCCATTAGAGAACGCTGCTATTCAGCCTGGTAAAAATATTGCGGGTGAAGCACGGGATGAAATCATCTTTAATCAAGTAGTCTATGAAAATATTACAATGATAAAGGCAGAGCGCAGTGAAATAGATAAAAAGACTCTATATTTAGGAGCACTTATGAAAAGTGTGATGATGGCGGGTGCACTGGAGAATATCCTTGAGATGACCATTAACCACACCAATGAACGCTCACAATTTGGAAGGCCAATCAATCGTTTTCAAGCTGTCCAGCACCATCTTGCATCGCTCGCGGGTGAAACTGCTGCTGCCGGGATTGCTGCTCAATATGCAGTGAGTTCGTTCCATGAGAATCCATTTTCAAAAGAAATTGCCTTGGCGAAAATCCGAATCAATGAAGCAGCTGGAAAAGCCACTCAGATTGCCCATCAAGTGATTGCCGCTATTGGTTTTACCTACGAACATACTTTGCACCATAGCACACGCCGGCTTTGGTCCTGGCGTGATGAATTTGGTACAGAATCTGAATGGGAAAAAATCGTTACAGAAGAACTTAAAAAGCTTGAAAATGAAGATTTATGGTCGATGATCACTGGGGTAAAATCTTTAGAAAAAAGGGTGGAATTGTAAATGAGCGACTTACTTTTTACAGTTGAGAATAACGTGGCAAGAATTACTCTGAATCGGCCGGATAGTTTAAATGCTTTTAGCAGTGAAATGATCGATTTATGGATACAAGCCTTGGAAACAGTTCGGGATTCTAAAGATATCAGAGTACTTGTGTTATCCGGAAATGGCCGGGGATTTTGTTCGGGTGGTGATATTAAATCCATGTCACATGGGAAAGGCTTCCTCCATAGTGATGGAGCAGAAGACCTTTCCTCCAATGCTTTAGCACGAAAAAATTCCCTTTGGAAAAAAGTTCAAAGAATTCCTTTGCTTCTCCAAGAAATTGATATTCCCGTTATTGCTGTATTACATGGATTTGCATTTGGAGCCGGTTTTGACATGACTCTGGCATGCGATATCCGAATTGCATCCGAAAACACGAAAATCTCCGAAAGTTATTTAAGTGTTGGAATTGTCCCTGGTGACGGTGCTGCCTGGTTTTTACCTAGGTTAATAGGGACGGATAAAGCATTGGACTTGCTGTGGAATCGAACGGTGTTAACTGCCCAAGAAGCAAAAGAAATGGGATTGGTTACCTATGTGGTTGAAGCTCAGAGATTGCAAGAGTTCGTCGAGCAATATGTAGAAAGATTGGTAACCGGTCCCCAGGCAGCGATGCGTTTTACCAAAAGGGCAGTATACCAAGGGTTAAACATGGATTTACGTACATCACTCGACATGATATCCTCCGCCATGGGAATCGTGACTGAGCTTGAGGATTACCAAGAAGGCGTTAATGCCGTGAAGGAAAAAAGAAAACCTAATTTCAAATAATTTAACGCCCCCCCAAGCATCAATTTGGGGGTTTTTGAATTTTCTAAATAGATTGACAATTAACGGATAGGAAAATAAAATGAAAGAGGAAACGAAGTCTTTTTTTTTACATGTAAAAAGAAACGTTGTTTGTTATTGCGCAACAATCGGAGGTGAAATCATTGATTATTGATGAACGTTTATCAGAAATAAAAGCTTCTTTTCAAGAAATTCAGCTGATTGAAGAAGACCAACATCATTCATATGGAAATTCTGGAAGAGTGACAATGCTGCCAAAAACAGAACAAGAAATTTGCTCTATTTTAGAATATGCCAATACACACCACCACAGTATTGCAATCATGGGTGGCGGGACAAAAAGAGGCTTTGGCGGACAGTTAGAAAAAGCAGATATTCTTCTATCGTTAGGTCAGTATACTGGAATTGTTGAGCATAATCCTGGTGATATGACAATTACAGTTAAATCTGGGACTACCTTTCAAGCAATCCAAAACTATTTAGCACAATACAATCAAAAAATTCCACTCGATCCTTTCTATCCAAAGGAGGCAACGATTGGCGGGATTATTTCCGCAAACGATAGTGGGCCAAAAAGACTGGGATATGGTGCTGCTAGAGACAATGTGATCGGTCTCCACATGGTATACCCTGACGGAACAGTGATTCGTTCAGGCGGTAAAGTGGTAAAAAATGTTGCCGGCTATGACATGAATAAGATCTTTATCGGAGCAATGGGAACACTTGGTGTTGTTTCACAGGTGACACTTAAGTTGAGACCGGTTACAAACTATGAATCTATTCTGCTCGTATCCTTTCCTGAAAGTAATCTTGAAGAGACTTCAGCATTTGCAGTCAAAGTGCTTGATTCGATGATTGAACCCATCAGCCTCGAGATCCTCAACCCCACCTTAGCTGGGAAATTAACAAACACTAATCAATATACATTACTTATTTCGTTAGAAGATGTAAAAAGCTCAGTACACTACCAAGAAAATGTTATCAGGCATCTTGCACCTGATAAAACCACACTACTATCCCTATCCGGAAATGAAGCTAAATCCTTCTGGGATCAATTTTATGACCAACAACCCAACTGTATAACTAACGCTACAACAACCCAAGCAGTACTGAAAATAGGTGTTATCAATTTAGACGTTATCAAGATCATTCAAGAAGCAGCACTTATCGCTGATACTTGCCATGTCTCTATAGAAGCACATGGAGGTTTAGGAACTGGACTTTGCCAGATGGTGATTAGCGGTGCAAGTGATGATGTTCTTTCAGCTATTCAACTCGTAAGAGAAAAAGCTGTTCAGCTTGGCGGCTACGCGATTATAAAACACCTTACATTCTCCCTTCGTCAGGAAATAAATGTTTGGGGCGATAAATCATCATCTCATTTTTTATTTGAAGGAATGAAACAAAAAATTGATTGCAACAGGATATTGAACCCAAATCGTTTTGTAGGGGGGATCTAAAATGAGAGGAAAACATGAACCGACATGTACCTCTTCTCTAGGAAACTATCTATGGCATGACCCGCCTCAGGAAAGTAAATGGGCTGATTGTGTCCATTGTGGAATGTGCTTGGAATCATGTCCTACATATGAACAAACGGGTGAAGAGCAGCATTCACCACGAGGTCGTGTCTATTTGATTAAAGCAGTGGCTGAAGGAAAGCTGCATGTGGATGAACATTTTGCTGAGCCCGTGTTTTCTTGTTTGGATTGCCGGGCCTGTACGACCGCATGTCCTGTGGATATAGATGTTGGCGGACTTATTGAGGAAGCGCGTGGTCAAGTCAGGCAAGCGATTCCACTAAAAGGGTGGAAGAAAGCAGCAAACAAGTTTTTTCTCCATGGGGTATTCCCTCATCACAACCGCTTAAACGCACTCGGCGGTCTGTTAAGATTTTATCAGCAAAGCGGCTTACAAACCGTAATCCGAAAAACAAAGTTGATCAATATCATGCCGCAGCATTTAGCGGAAATGGAAGCTATTCTGCCAGAAGTAAAGGGATCGGTACGCAAAAAATATCCGGCTGTCATCAAAGCGAAAGGTGAATCAAAGCAGGAAGTAGCGCTACTGACTGGCTGTGTGATGGATGTATTCTTTAGTGATATTAACGAATCGACCATCAATGTACTCACTAGAAATGGAAATGATGTAGGCATCCCGAAAAACCAAACATGCTGCGGCGCATTGCATGTGCATGCCGGTGATAGAGAAATGGGAAGAAAACTAGCCAAGCAAAATATTGAAGCTTTTGAGAAGGCTGAAAAGTTGATTGTCAATGCAGCCGGCTGTGGCTGCATGATGAAGGAATATACAGAATTATTCCGTGATGAACCAGAATGGAAAAAAAGAGCGGAACGGTTCGAAAAGAAGGTAGTGGATATTTCTAAATACTTACACGACACCGGCTATGAAAAGCCAAAAACTATGTTAAAAACAAGAATCACTTATCATGATGCCTGTCATTTAGCACATGGGCAAGGCGTGAGGCAGGAACCTCGTGACATTCTCCTAGATATCCCGGGAGTAGAAATGGTTCAAATGCCCAACGCAGACCGATGTTGTGGAAGTGCAGGAATCTATAATCTTACCAATCCTGACATGGCTGACGCTGTCCTAAAATCTAAAATGGAAAATGTGCCAGAAGATGTTGAAATGATTTCAATGGGAAATCCCGGCTGTATGATGCAAATGGCTCTAGGAGTGCAAAAATACGGACGAAACCAGAAAATAGTCCATACGGTTCAGCTGCTAGATTGGGCCTATCAAAAAGAGGGAGTGGAATACAACGATGGCAGTCTTAAAGTTGAATACAACGGATAAGCATATTATCAATCTCGCTGCTATCGTGGACGGTCCTCGATCCATTTTATATAAAAAAGTAGATGTGCTCGCCTATGATTGCGATGGATTTACGATTCATAAGCATTTGCCTAAAGCTGTTGTTTTCCCGAAAAATACAGAAGAAGTTTCCAAACTAGTAAAATATTGCTCTGAGAATGGTCTTCCTTTTTTAGCTAGAGGAGCGGGAACAGGACTAAGCGGTGGTGCCATTCCTATTAACGGAGAAGTTATCATCAGTATGGTTCGCATGAAAAAACTAATTAGTGTTGACCTTGAGAACAGAAGAGCGGTAGTTGAACCAGGCTTCGTCAATCTGAAACTAACAAACTCTATTTCTGATCAAGGCTATTATTATGCCCCCGATCCTTCGAGTCAATATTGCTGCACGATTGGAGGAAATGTCGCAGAAAATGCAGGCGGTGCCCACTGTCTAAAATATGGCGTTACAACCAACCATATACTTGGTCTTGAAGTCGTGCTCCCAAATGGGGAGATAATTGAGATTGGCAAGAATGGAGTTTTGGATGAACCTGGATACGATTTACTCGGATTACTAACGGGCTCAGAAGGGACGCTAGGAATTGTTACCAAGATCACGGTCCGTATATTAAAAAATCCTGAAGGAAAACAGACGGTCCTTGCCTATTTCAATAAGGTTGAAGATGGAAGCCAAGCAGTTTCTGACATTATCTCAGCCGGCATTGTTCCCGCTGCACTGGAGATGATGGACAAAACAGCCATTGAGGCGGTGGAGGCTGCGGCATTCCCTGTCGGACATCCAAAGGACATTGAAGCTTTACTATTAATTGAAGTGGACGGAATTGCCGTAGGAATCGAAGAACAGATCAATCAAATCTTAGAGGTTTGTAAAAAATGTAACGTACGTGAGGTTCGAGCGTCTCAGGATGAGGCAGAAAGAGGACGGTGGTGGGCCAATCGTAAAACCGGCTTTGGAGCGATGGGAGCCATTTCTCCTGATTACTTAGTACAGGATGGAGTCATTCCCAGAAGCAGACTTCCAGAGGTACTCAGGAAAATTGCGCAGATTAGTGAAGAATCCGGCTTGCGGATTGCGAACATTTTTCATGCAGGTGACGGTAACCTCCATCCACTAGTTCTATTTGATGCCCGTAAGCCAGGGGAAACGGAAAAAGCGTTGAAAGCCGGCAGTGCTTGCTTGAAGGCTTGTGCTGACGTTGGCGGAACCATTACTGGTGAGCATGGTGTTGGAATTGAAAAGCGCGAGGAAATGCGTTTTGTTTTTAAGGACGAGGAAATACTTGCACAGACCAATATTCGAGAAGTATTTAATCCAGATAATCTCTTAAATGCGGGAAAACTGTTTCCAACCCCAGGTCGCTGTGTTGAAATGAAAAAAGAAATAAAAATTGTAAGGGAGGAAGTATAATGAGTAAGTATGTGAAAATAGGAGATTTACAGGTTGCTGGAGAATTAGTTGATTTTATTGATTCAGAAGCATTGCCTGGAAGCCAAGTGGATCAGAATGCGTTTTGGGCAGGATTTGAAAAAATCATCACTGAATTGACTCCTAAAAATAAGGAATTACTAGCAAAAAGGGATGAACTTCAGAGGAAGATTCATACTTGGCACCGAGAAAATAAAGAATTCGATTTTGATAGATACAAGGCATACTTAGAAGAAATCGGTTACCTTCTTCCAGAACCGAAGGATTTCAAGATTTCGACAGAAGGAGCAGATGATGAAATTGCTACAAAAGCAGGTCCTCAATTAGTTGTGCCAGTGGATAATGCCCGATATGCGATTAATGCAGCAAATGCCCGTTGGGGAAGTTTGTACGATGCGCTTTATGGGACCGATGTAATAAGTGATGAGGGCGGCGCCAAAAACCAAGGTGGATATAACCCGGTACGAGGGGAAAAAGTTATCGCATTTGCCAGGAAGTTTCTAGATGAAAGTATTCCTTTACAAGATTGTTCACATAACGAAGCAGTAAACTATTCGATTGCAAAAGGAAGTTTAGTGGTAACACTCCAAAACGGTAATAAAACTCATTTACAAAACGATGAAAAATTTGTCGGGTATCAAGGGAATCCCGAACAACCTTCTGCTGTCCTGTTCCGAAATAACGATAACTATTTTGAAATTCAAGTGGATCGAAGCCATCCTATTGGAAAAACAGATGCCGCAGGTGTAAAAGATATACTCCTAGAGTCTGCGCTCACTTCCATTATGGATTGTGAAGACTCCGTTTCAGCAGTAGATGCACAAGATAAGGTCACGGTGTATCGGAATTGGCTGGGTTTAAATAAAGGCGATCTTTCGGCCACTTTTTCAAAAGGAAATAAAACCTTAACTCGGACTCTAAATTCTGATCGTACCTATGTGTCATCTGACGGCAGTGAATTCACCTTGCCTGGTCGAGCGTTAATGCTAGTCCGAAATGTCGGCCATTTGATGACCAATAATGCCATTCTCGACGGGGACGGGAATGAAGTGCAGGAAGGAATCATCGATGCTGTTATTACCTCTCTATGTGCAAAGCATTCTATAATTGGAAACACCACTTTCAAAAATTCAGAAACGGGCTCTATCTATATTGTAAAGCCAAAAATGCATGGTCCAGAGGAAGCGGCCTTTGCAAATGAGCTGTTTAACCGGACAGAAGATTTACTCGGATTATCCAGACATACGCTGAAAATTGGTGTCATGGATGAGGAACGCCGGACCTCTTTAAATCTAAAAGCCTGCATCAAGGAAGTGAAAGACCGTGTTGTCTTCATAAACACTGGATTTCTTGACAGGACGGGCGATGAAATGCACACCTCGATGGAGGCTGGAGCGATGATACGTAAAAATGAAATGAAAACAACACTCTGGCTGCAAAGTTATGAAAAATCGAATGTAAATAATGGCTTGGCTACAGGTTTCCAAGGGCGTGCACAGATTGGCAAAGGCATGTGGGCGATGCCTGATTTAATGGAAGATATGTTAAAGCAAAAAATCGGTCATTTATTGGCTGGCGGTAATACGGCATGGGTTCCATCACCAACAGCTGCAACCCTTCACGCTCTGCATTACCACCAAGTAAATGTAAAGGAAGTACAAAATTATCTGCTTGGAAGCATATCAGATTTACGAGATGATATCTTACAGATCCCTGTTGCACAAAAAACGAATTGGAGCCCGGCAGAAATTCAAGCAGAACTTGATAACAATGCGCAAGGGATACTAGGCTATGTGGTACGGTGGGTAGAGCAGGGAATAGGCTGTTCAAAGGTACCTGATATTAATAATGTTGCGCTGATGGAAGACCGAGCTACTCTTCGGATTTCCAGCCAGCATATGGCCAATTGGCTGCATCATGGAATATGCACAAAAGAACAAGTGGAAGAAACAATGAAGCGAATGGCTAAAGTAGTAGATGAACAAAATGCAGGGGATTCTGCATACCGGCCAATGGCACCTGACTTCGAACAATCAGTTGCCTTCCAGGCGGCATGTGACTTAGTTTTTAAGGGATATGAGCAGCCAAATGGATATACCGAACCAATTTTGCATAGCCGCCGAATTGAAGCAAAAGCAAAGTTCTCGGTCAAATCGTAAGAATGCCTTGTCAAAGTTCTGCTTAAGAGGTGAACAAGTTGCAAAGAGAAAATGTGGTAAAGTCTGTAAGCAGGGCACTGGAGATCATTGCGTTAGTGAGCACGAAAAAAGGCGGACTTGGTGTTACCGAGATTGCGAATCAAATTGATATCAATAAAAGCTCCGTTTTTAGAACTCTTTCTACTCTGGCTCAATATGGCTATATCGAACAGGATCGTGAAACAGGGAAATACAAACTTGGCTATAAGTTTCTAGATGTTAGTTCAAAGCTGTTAGAATCAATTGACTTAAGAACGGAAGCGAAACCATTTCTTCAGGAACTTGAAAAGATGACGAATGAAGTGATTCACTTAGTCGTCTATGATCAGGGAGAAGTGGTCTATATTGAAAAATTAGAAGGTACGGAAACGTTACGAACGCATTCAAAGGTTGGAAAAAGAGCACCAATGCATTGTACATCCGTTGGGAAGGCGATTCTTGCTCATCTACCGGAACATGATGTCATTGCCATTCTTGATCGAAAAGGACTGCCTTATCATACAGACCTTACCATTACTTCGAGGGAAGCCTTCTTGCAAGAGTTAAAAGAGATAAGACTTAGAGGATTTTCTTTAGACCTAGAAGAAAATGAATACGGGATAACCTGTATCGCTGCGCCGGTGTTCGATCATTTAGGAAAGGCAGTCGCAGCAGTGAGCATATCTGGTCCAACCACAAGGATGACCAAGAATCGATTGAATCAGCTCGGCCCCATCATGATTCAAACCAGCAAAGAGCTATCTGCTAGACTTGGTTATGTTCAATAAAAAAAGCCGCAAAACTGGTGAAGTTTTGCGGCTTTCCTTTATATTTTTACGATAAATCGTCCTTTTGCCTGCCCTTGCAAAATAAGCGGAAGTGTTTGTGGAAGCTCTTCTAAGCTTATTTCTTTGGAAATGGAATTCAGAACCTCTGGTTTAAAATCAGTTGCCATTCGCTCCCATAGTGGTTTGCGTACATCCATTGGACAATAAACAGAATCAATCCCAAGTAGGTTGATACCACGAAGGATGAATGGAAACACCGTTGTAGGAACGTTCCCGCCGCCTGTTAGTCCACTGACAGCAACGGAACCATTGTAATGGATTTTACTTAAAACAGCCGCTAATGATTCTCCGCCAACAGGATCAACACAACCTGCCCAAAGCTGTTTATCTAAAGCTTTGATTTTTCCGTTATAAACTTCTTCTCTCGAAACAACCTCTTTTGCCCCGAGTTTATGTAAATAATCACGTTCACTCGATTTTCCAGTACTTGCGACAACGTCGTAACCTCGTTTTGCTAAAATACCAACTGCGATACTTCCTACACCTCCAGTAGCTCCAGTAACTAACACTTTCCCTTTTTCAGGAGTAAGCCCATTTTCTTCGAGTCTTTGAACGGAAAGGGCTGCCGTTAACCCAGCAGTTCCGTAGATCATTGCTTCTTTTAGGCTAAGGTTTTCTGGAAGTGGGACAATCCAATCAGCAGGTATCCTCGCATATTCACTGTAACCGCCATAATGTGAGACACCAATTTCATAGCTGGTAGCAATAACTTGATCTCCCTCTTTGTAGCGAGGGTCTTCCGAGGAAACCACCACACCTGCCAAATCAATCCCAGGAACAAATGGATAGGACCTTACGATTTTACCGTCAGGAATACTGGCTAAACCATCTTTGTAATTAATGCTTGAATAGGCAACTTTGATTAAAACCTCTCCCACTGGCAACTCATTAAACGAAACATTTTTAATACCAAGGGTAAAATCAGTTTCGGATTTATTAACGACTAAGGCCATGAAATCTTCATTCATGCGAATAGCCTCCTTCTAAATTAAAAAATTTCCATTTCCATCATACTACATTATAGTAAGAGTATAGAACTCATACGTTAATCTGAGTCAATTATCAAAAGAGTAGTAAATCGTGTACTAAATGCAATACATTGAACTAAAATAGATACAGATAATAAAATTAGGAGATGATTTTATGTATTTGGTAAGACCCCCTTGTTAATCTAAACAGACCATTCGTCCACCTCCTTTGACCTTCTTTTTCAGAAGTGAAAAAAAGGAGGAGTCATCAGGATGATGGTAAAAAACATTAATAAACTTTATCTGATTATCTTTTTTCATAACCTTATCCCGGCATACGTAATCGAAAGACTGTTCTGGGAGCAGCGGGGGATGACGGTTTTAATGGTTGTCCTTTGTGAAATTATCTACGCTGTAACGATTGTTATTTTTGAGATACCCACAGGAGTAGTTGCCGATAAATTTGGCAGAAAACCACTGCTTGTTGTCGGAGCAGTCCTATCAATGTTTGAATTTATTATTTTGCTTTTTGCCCATCACTTTTGGACATTTGCCTTGGTGGTAAGTTTAGCAGGTATTTCCAGCGCCTGCACAAGTGGGGCGTGGAATGCGCTTCTTTATGACTCACTGGCTGCTGTCAATATGCAACGTTCCTTTGAAAAAATTGTGGGGAGACTGAATTCTCTTGATTTAATCGGCTCATTAATTGCGGCACTTTCGGGGGGAGTTCTCGCAAAATATTATGGATTTGAGTTTAACTATATTCTTTCGGTAATAAGCATGTTCCTTGCCCTCGTACTTACTTTGCTGGTAAAAGAGCCTTCAAGGATAAGTCTGATTGAAAATAAGAAAGCGAAACAGGATCACTTTAAGATTTATCTAAGGAAATCCATATCCTTTTATAAAACCAATCCAAGATTAGTTTCTGTTATTACAAATGCTATGGCTATAGCTGCCTGTATCACGTATTTGGATGAGTTTTGGCAGCTTTATTTAGATGAGATGGAGTTTTCTGTACTATTGTTCGGAGTATTTTCAGCCTTACTATCACTGGTGAGAATTCCAGGAAACTTACTAGCGGCCAATCTGCTCACCTATTTTAGAGCAGAATCAATCATTCTATTTATTCTTGGGATAACGACTGTTTGCTTTTTTATGACAGCTATTTTTCCCGGGATTGTTGGCATAATCATGATTCTTATCATCTTTTTTGCCAGTGGAGTAATTGACCCTGTCGTTACAGGATATCTGCACCATCATGGAAGTTCAGAGATACGAGCTACGATTGAGTCCTTTCAATCCTTAATAGAGAGCGTTATTACGTTCACGGTTGGCATAGGATTTGGAATCATCTCGTCTAGTATTTCAGTAGTTTCAGGTTTTTTCTTTTTAGGAGTAGTCTCCTGTCTTTTTTATCTTTTCAATTTGAGTAATATTCGCGGCTTTGCAAAAGGGTAGAAGCCATCCTCCGGGATGGTTTTCGTATGTTCTGCATAGGATAACTTTATGTGGTTGAAACCTATTTGCCCTTTTTTCCGTCTTTTAGTTTATAGCAGCTTAGAAATTTGTTAAGGAGAGATTAATATGAAACGTTTTTACAAGGTGACTGCATTTGCTATTATTCTTACATTCATAATGTCAGTGAGTAGTACAAGCAAGGTTTTCGCCGATACTAATGGCAATAATGAAGAAAGCATTAACGAAAAGTTTGGTTTGCCGATTGTTGTGTATGGGGAGGCGCTATCTGCAGCACAAAAGGATGAGGTAAGAAAGCTTTTAAACGTAACGGACACTAGCAAGGTGAAAGAAATCACTGTTTCCGGAGAAGACCTAGTTACCTATATTAAAGGTGACCGCCATTCCAATATGTACTCCTCCGCAAAAATTACTAGAAAAGACTCAGGTAAAGGGCTTGTAATCAACCAAGTCACGCCAGAAAACATTACAGAGGTTACCGATGAAATGTATGCCAATGCCTTACTGACTGCTGGAATTCAGGATGCGGTGGTGGATGTTGCTTCTCCTGTAAAGGTAAGCGGGCATTCCGCATTAGTTGGCATCTACAAAGCCTATGATGAAGGAGAAGGGGCAGGGCTAAACAAGGACCGTACAGAGGTTGCCAATGAAGAATTGAATTTAGCTACTGACCTTGCAAAGAAAGAAGGCATGGATCAGGATAAAGTAAGTGAGTTATTAACAGAAATTAAAAAAGAAATAGCGGAGCAGAATCCAGCAACCAAAGAAGAACTTGCTGCGATTATTGATGAAAAGTTAAAGACTTTAGAAATTAACTTGAGTGAACAAGACCGCCAACTCTTACTAGATTTATTTGAAAAAATGAGAAACCTCAATATTAATTTTGATAATGTCAAATCGCAGCTCGAAACTCTGACCCAGGACATCCAGCAACGAATCGAAGAAGCAGTAGGTGACAAGAACTTTCTACAAAAAGTATCCGATTTCTTTAAAGAATTAATCGATAGCATTAAAAGTATATTCTCATAATTAGCAGGCTCAGTCATAGAACTGAGCCTTTCGTTCGTTTGTAACAAAATTTTAATGATAAAATAAAGAGGAGTTACTACAGGACTATATAAAAATCCCCAGTTTTTTGTTAAAATAGTATTTAAGGAAAAAAGTTTCGACAAAATTCACAAAAATATGCTTTAGTTAGATTATAATTTAGATATATAGTCATAAATCTACTAAAAGCTCAAAAATTAAAAATACTCATTTGAATTTTTTGAATTTTGAATAATGAGCAATGAATTTGGCGGGAGCAGGAGGAATCATTCATGTGGGATTTTGAAATGGATATAGATCAAGTAGCAAGAATAAAAGTAATCGGTGTTGGCGGCGGTGGAAATAATGCCGTAAACCGAATGATTGAAGACGGAGTTCAAGGCGTTGAATTTATTGCGGTTAATACTGATGCCCAAGCCCTAAAACTATCAAAAGCAGAAATAAAAATGCAAATCGGTGCCACCCTAACAAGAGGCTTAGGCGCTGGGGCCAATCCTGAGGTTGGTAGAAATGCAGTTGAAGAGAGCAGAAAGCAAATCCAGGAAGTACTAAAAGGAGCAGACATGGTCTTCGTTACCGCTGGTATGGGCGGAGGAACGGGGACAGGTGCTGCGCCTGCCATTGCACAAATTTCTCGTGAACTGGGTGCGTTAACGATTGGTGTCGTAACACGTCCTTTTGGATTTGAAGGTCGTAAACGCTCAACAAATGCAGCGGCTGGAATTGATTTAATGCGTGAAGCAGTTGACACGTTGATTATCGTTCCAAATGATCGCTTACTGCAAATCGTAGATAAAAAGACTCCGATGATTCAAGCTTTCCGTGAGGCAGATAATGTACTTCGACAAGGTGTTCAAGGAATTTCCGATTTAATTGCGGTCCCTGGATTAATCAACCTCGATTTTGCTGATGTGAAAACCATTATGTCTAACCAAGGGACAGCCTTAATGGGTATTGGACTTGCTAAAGGTAAAGACCGTGCAGTGG
The DNA here is from genome assembly GCF_030348765.1 of Neobacillus sp. CF12. GTDB lineage: Bacteria > Bacillota > Bacilli > Bacillales > Cytobacillaceae > Neobacillus. The sequence continues at coordinate 352,835 of NZ_JAUCEU010000007.1, forward strand.
AAGCAGCTAAGAAAGCTATTTCTAGCCCTTTACTAGAAACATCCATTGATGGAGCCCAAGGTGTATTAATGAATATTACTGGTGGCAGTAATTTAAGTCTTTATGAAGTTCAAGAGGCTGCAGATATCGTTTCTTCTGCTGCTGACAAGGAACTAAATATGATCTTTGGTTCGATTATTAACGAAGACTTCAAAGATGAAATTATGATTACCGTTATCGCTACAGGGTTTTCTGAAACAGAATTATCATCTAGGAAAAACACTGCCGCGCCTACAAGGGAAATAAATTCAAGACCACAGTCACAGGGTATTGGGCGACGTGAGCAGAGTGTTCAAGAAGAAGCTCCTCAAAGTTTTGAAAGACCAAGACCACAACAAACAGAAGATACGCTGGATATTCCAACATTCTTGCGTAATCGTAATAGAAGATAAAGCGAACACCAAGGCTGCTGAGAAAATTCTCGGCAGCCTTTTTATTGACCGAATAATTCGATTTCGACAATTTTTTTAAAACATGAGGAGAATTAAAAACATTTATGCTAAAATAATAGTGAAATTTACAACAGCAAGGAGTAATCGCTATGTTGAAAGATATTTTTATGGGCTTATCTCAAAACCAATTTTTAAATAGTGCAGCTAAAAAGTATGGTTTAAAAATGGGTGCACAAAGTGTTGTTGCAGGTACGAATATCGATGAGGTAATAAAAAGTATTAAGGAATTAAATGCGCATGGTATCTCATGTACCGTTGATAATTTAGGTGAATTTGTCTTTAAAGAAGAAGAAGCAACAGAAGCAAAAGAACAAATTCTAAAGGTTATAGAAGCCATTCATGAGCATAATGTTGATGCGCATATCTCTTTAAAACCTACCCAATTAGGTTTAGACATCGAATACAGCTTCTGCTTAAACAACTTAAGAGAAATTGTTGATAGGGCAAACAACTATGGTATTTTTGTTAATATCGACATGGAAGACACTAGCCATCTACAGCCTACTTTTGATGTTTTGGATGATTTGTCTAAGGAATATGATAACGTTGGAACCGTTATTCAAGCTTATTTGCTTCGTGCTGATGAATACCTTGAAAGATATAAAAATCACCGTTTACGAATTGTAAAAGGGGCTTATAAGGAGCCAATTGAATACGCTTACCAAGATAAAAAAGATATTGATGCTAACTTTATTAAATTAATTGAGTGGCATTTATTAAATGGAAAGTTTACCTCCATTGCCACCCATGATCATACTATTATTAATCATGTAAAGGCATTTGTTAAAAAGAATCATATTCCGAATGATCAATTTGAATTTCAAATGCTTTATGGTTTTAGAAAAGACATGCAACTGCAGCTAGCAAAAGAAGGCTACAACTTCTGTACCTATGTTCCTTTCGGTAATGACTGGTATGGCTATTTCATGCGACGTCTAGCGGAAAGACCGCAGAACTTAAATCTAGTTGCGAAGCAAGTTTTTACTAAAAAAACAAACACCATTATCGGTGTTGCTGCAGGTGCATTTTTGTTGGGAAGACTAACAAATAAAGCTAAAAAGAAACGTAGATAAGTTATTATTACCCTCTCAAATGAGAGGGTTTCTTTATGGAATTGTTATAGGTCTAAAGGACTATTATTGTCAAAATTGACAAGTTTGTAACTTATAAATAATAAGTATTGATTGATGGACTGAGTTTTATAAAAAAGGGGGAAATATTTTGAAAAAGAAACGATTTTATCTATCAATGGTCTTTCTCTTAACACTTTCTATGATTCTTGCTGCTTGTGGTAACCAAGAGGATGGCGGCGAAAAGCCTGCTAATGAAGAGGAAGAAAAGCCAAAGTTCATAAGTATTCTAACAGGTGGGACTGGCGGAACTTACTATCCGTTAGGCGGCTCCTTTGCAGAAATCATTAAAGATGCAACCGGGATAGATACGAATGCTGAAACAAGCGGTGCTTCTGCTGAGAATATGACCACCCTTAAGAATGGTGATGCTGAAATTGCCTTTTCCCAAACCGATATTGCTTCCTATGCTGTCGACGGAAAATTAATGTTTGAAAACAATAAAGTTGAAAATGTACAGGCGATCGCGACATTATATCCAGAAACCATTCAAATTGTAACAACAAAGGATTCAGGTATTACATCCGTTGAGGATTTAAAAGGAAAAAAGGTTTCCGTGGGAGCACCTGGCTCAGGTACTGTTGCCAATGCCGAGCAAATTCTTGAAGTACATGGCATGACTTTTGATGATATTAATAAACAAGATTTATCCTTCGACGAATCTACGCAAGGGATTCAAGATGGTACGATTGATGCGGCTTTTGTAACAGCAGGAACACCGACCGGTGCAGTTGAAAGCCTGGGTGCAACGGAGGATGTCGTGATTGTTCCGATTGAACAAGACAAAATTGACAGCCTCATTGAAAAGTATCCATTTTATGTAAAGGAAGAGATACCTTCAGGCACATATGGAATGGAGTCTGCTGTTACAACAGTCGCTGTTCAAGCGATGCTAGTGGCAAGCAGTGATCTTTCAGAGAATGTTGTTTATGATATTACCAAAGCAATTTTTGAAAATCTTGATAAAGTAACACATGCTAAAGGGAAATTAATTAAGGTAGAAAATGCATTGAATGGTGTAGGAATTGATGTACATCCAGGAGCCCAAAAATATTTTGATGAAAAAGGTGTTACAGCAAAGTAAAAGATACACTTTCATTTTAATTCCTGGCCGGCTGAGAATAGCCGGCCACCTTTTCCATTGAATAGGAGGGGCAATGAGTAATTTTCAAAGATTACTATATCTATCAATCTTCCTTATAATTATCATCCTTTTTGCAGTCATACCACAACATCAAGCCATTGTTTTCCAACCAAATAATACGAAAGCAACCCTTGCCTATATTCCAATTAAAGATGTAACGACCTTTCAAATTAGATATACCCATTCGATTCATTTATCGGATGTTGTAGAAAGCTATAAAATTACTCCCGATCAAAAACTTCAACAAGTTGAACTGATGTATGAGGATTTTGCTATTGGCATGCCCTCCAATGCTGAAGCGGGAGAAACGTTTGAACAGATAAATGGAAGCTACTATATCAAAAATATGAAACGGATTTTTCCTTTCTTTCATTTACGAATCGGACAGGTTATTGCCAATCATAAAGTGATCTTTAACAATAAGGAATATCCATTATCCCAGAGTATTGCACCTGGAAGTTCTGTAAAAGTGGAAATTCGTAAATTGAACTACTTTGAGCTATGGAAAGGAGTGAATATCCTTGAGTCATAATGAACAAGCTCTTTCAGAAGCAAAGCAACAGGAACTTTTAGAGAAATATGACCCTGAAGCAGGTACCCGGAAGTTACAAGGAATTGCTCGTTGGATTGCATTCGCAGGGTTGTTAGCATTCTCGTTATTTCATGTCTATACAGGTATTTTCGGAATGTTAACCGCACAGCTTCAACGAACTATTCATTTAGGCTTTGCACTTGCACTTATATTATTATTATTCCCCGCGCGAAAGAAGAATAGGGGAAAGGAGTATAAGGTGGCTTGGTATGATATCATCCTAGCAATTATCTCTGTCATTGTTGGTGCTTATTGGCCAGTGATGATTGATGATTTGGTCTTAAGGACTGGAAATATGACACAAGTTGATTTTTTTGTTGGGCTTGCCGCCATACTACTTGTATTAGAGGCAACTCGCAGGACGGTTGGTCTGCCGATTACGATTATTGCGATTATTTTTATGGGATATGCGGTATTTGGACCATATATGCCGAGTGTGATCGCCCATCGAGGACTTGAATTGGATCGTTTAGTGCAGACGATGTTTTATACAACAGAAGGTATTCTTGGTACACCGCTAGGCGTATCTTCCACGTTTATCTTTCTCTTCTTATTATTTGGTTCCTTTTTGATCAAAACAGGAGTTGGGGAGTATTTTAACGACCTGTCTATTGCCATTGCCGGAAGGAGTGTCGGCGGTCCTGCGAAGGTTGCTGTTTTTTCGAGCGCTTTGCAAGGAACGATCAGCGGGAGTTCGGTAGCAAACGTAGTTACATCTGGTGCCTTTACAATACCAATGATGAAAAACCTCGGTTATAAAAAGGAGTTTGCGGGAGCCGTTGAAGCGTCTTCTTCTACAGGTGGCCAGTTGATGCCACCGGTTATGGGAGCTGCCGCTTTTTTAATGGTAGAGTTTATCGGTGGAATCAGTTACTGGGAAATTGCAAAGGCAGCTGCAATCCCTGCGGTACTTTATTTTGCAGGTATTTGGATCATGACTCATTTTGAAGCAAAGCGAATCGGTCTTCGTGGGTTAACAAAGGAAGAAATGCCAAACAGGAAAGAAGTTCTTGGGAAGCTCTATTTATTACTTCCTATCATTGCGATTGTTCTTTTGTTAAGTTCAGGGATGAGTGTCATTCGTGCTGCACTTTGGTCGATTGTCATAACAGTTGTGGTAAGTGCCTTTAAGAAAAATACGAGAATCGGATTTAAAGGAATCATCGATGCATTGGTGGATGGGGCGAGGTCAGCATTAGGTGTTGCTGCGGCATGTGCAGCTGCAGGCATCATTGTTGGAGTGGTAACGAAAACAGGACTAGGCTTGAAAATGGCGAATGGGCTGCTGGACTTTGCAGGAGGGGCATTATTACCAACCTTGTTTTTAACCATGATTGCTTCCTTGATATTAGGTATGGGTTCTCCAACAACTGCTAATTATGTAATCACTTCAACAATTGCAGCACCAGCGATCATTTTATTAGGAGTTCCAGATTTATCAGCACACTTGTTTGTGTTCTATTTTGGAATTGTTGCGGATATTACGCCTCCAGTGGCGCTTGCAGCATTTGCCGGTGCGGCAATTTCTGGTGGAGAACCATTTCGAACGGGCGTGGAATCAACGAAACTTGCCATTTCCGCTTTTATCATTCCCTACATGTTTGTTTTTTCGCCTGAATTGCTGATGATTGATACAACATGGACGTATTTGATATGGGTAGTGTTTACCGCTTTAACGGGTATGATTGCAATAAGCGCAGGGGTTATTGGTTTTTGGGTGCGAAAATTGAACTGGATTGAACGGATCGTGTCCCTTGGTGCAGGGTTATGCTTAATCTATCCAGACAAAATCTCTGATATCATCGGGTTGATTTTGTTTGCTGTCTTACTTGCTTTGCAATATTTCTATAACCGGGATAAAGTTCCTAAACTACAAAATTAAATAAATAGAAAAAACTCGGAACCCAAAATGTTGGGGTACGAGTTTTTTCTATTTATTTTACAAAGGAGTAGAAATTTGTCAAAAAGTGTGATTAATATTTATTGAATTATAAGATTTCGTAGTTTACGATAGATTTTATGATTGAATTGGAGCAGAATAAAGAGAATAGATCAACAGGGGGATATATACGAATGGAACAATCCATTGATAAACCAGGCAAGCCGCCATATGGCATTCTTGCTGTTTTAATGATCGGTGCCTTTATTGCTTTTTTAAATAATACTTTATTAAATGTTGCGTTACCTTCAATTATGAAGGATTTAGATGTAAATACAGCAACGGTTCAGTGGCTGACCACCGGTTTTATGCTGGTCAATGGAATTTTGATTCCTTCTACTGCCTACCTTATTCAAAAATATACTGTCAGGCGGCTGTTCTTAGTTGCAATGGGGCTGTTTACTGCTGGTACGATTATTGCCGGTATTGCTCATGCATTTCCTATCCTGCTAACAGCACGAATGGTACAAGCTTCTGGTTCTGCTATTATGATGCCATTGTTGATGAATGTTATGTTAGTCAGTTTTCCGATTGAAAAAAGAGGAACGGCGATGGGGGTTTTCGGATTAATCCTCATGTTCGCACCTGCTATTGGTCCTACTTTATCTGGTTGGATTATTGAACATTATGATTGGAGAATGTTGTTCCATTTTGTTACACCGATTGCAGGTGTCATATTATTAATTGGCTTTTTGAAGCTAAAAGATAAAAAGGAGAAAGTGGATCTCACCCTTGATGTTTTTTCTCTTCTGTTGTCAAGTGTCGGCTTTGGTGGCCTGCTCTATGGATTTAGTTCTGCTGGTAATAAAGGCTGGGACAGCCCGCAAGTTTATTTAACCATCATCATTGGAATTGTTTCGTTGGTGATATTTATTTTACGCCAATTAAAACAAGAGAAGCCTTTGCTAAATTTCAGGATTTTTAAATACAATATGTTTGCTTTATCTTCTGCTATTTCGATGGTCGTAAACATGGCGATGTTTTCGGGGATGCTGCTTTTGCCAATTTATGTTCAGACCCTCCGAGGGATTTCTCCGTTGGATGCAGGTTTAATGATGTTGCCAGGAGCCGTCGTGAATGCTTTTATGTCACCTGTAACGGGTAGATTGTTTGATAAGTTTGGCGGTCGGAAATTGGCTGTAACTGGTTTACTCATCACCACCGTAACAACATATTATTTTAGCAAACTGACGTTTGAAACGACCTATATGTATATGGTTATTTTACATGCTATCCGGATGTTTGGAATGTCGATGGTATTTATGCCTGTATCTACAAATGGGTTAAATCAGTTACCACCGCGTTTTTACCCTCATGGGACTGCAATGAACAATACATTACAACAGGTTTCAGCGGCAATCGGTACGGCATTTTTAATCACCGTAATGTCGACTCGTTCCGAATCCTACGGAACAGAATTGTCTGCATCGGCAATGCAAAATAATATGTCTGAGCAGCAAATTGCGATGAATGCAATGTTAGAAGGTATTAACTATTCCTTTTTCGTAGCAACGTTAATCTCTGCAGTTGCACTCGTTCTGTCATTCTTTATTAAAAGAGCCAAGCCTGCAGAAGATAAACGAGAAGAAAATCAATCCAAAACGAATGATCAATTATTGAAAAAGTTAGCTAAAAGTTAATTACTCTTTTAAAAGAAATCGATTCTCGACTATCGATTTCTTTTTTTAATTTTTGGGGTAATTAAAGTTGTCTATTCTTATGTCCTATTTTTAAGAAATGAGAATATATTTTACTACGGTTAAGAAAATTGTGGTTTAGAAGGGAGTGAGAAATTAGAAAACTCAACTAGTAGGAATGAAAAAAATTTTCTCTCAGGATGAAAGCGATTACATTTTAAGATTGGAGGGTATTTTTTGAATATTTTACTATGCTGTGCAGCAGGAATGTCTACTAGTTTATTGGTATCAAAAATGGAAGCTGCTGCAAAAGCAGAAGGAATTGATGCAAGGATATGGGCGGTTAGTGCAAACGAAGTGAATAGCCACCTCGATGATGCGGATGTATTACTGGTCGGCCCGCAGGTACGCTATTTGCTGCCTCAATTAAAGAAAAAGGGAATAGAGAAAGGGATTCCAGTGGATGCCATTAACCCTGTTCATTACGGAATGTGCAATGGTACGGAGGTATTAAAATTTGCGAGGAATTTAATAGGTTCATAATTTCACAAGGGGTGAAGAGATATGGCCAAATTTACTCAAATTTTAGAAGAAAAGTTTATGCCGATTGCAGGAAAAGTTGCCGGTCAGAAACATTTACAAGCATTGCGTGATGGAATTATCTTAACGATGCCGCTTATTATCATTGGATCTGTTTTCTTAATTATCGGATTCTTACCGTTTGAAGGGTATCCGGAATTTATGGCAAGTATCTTTGGGGATGCTTGGTTAACCAAACTTCTTTATCCTGTTACCGCAACCTTTGACATCATGGCACTCATTGCCGGGTTTGGTATTGCCTACCGATTAGCAGAGCATTACAAAGTGGATGCTTTAAATGCAGGTGCTATTTCCGTTGCTGCTTTTATTCTTGCCACACCATATTTTTCAATGTTTACACCAGAAGGTGCTAGTGAAGCCATCCAAGTTGGCGGGGTACTGCCTATCGCATTATTGGGAAGCAGAGGGTTGTTTGTTGCGATGATCCTTGCGATGGTTTCAACTGAAATTTATCGATTTATTATTCAAAAAAACATTGTGATTAAAATGCCTGACGGAGTCCCGCCAAGTGTTAGTAAATCTTTTATTGCTTTATTTCCTGCATTCATTGTTATTTTAATTGTTTGGTTAATTCGTTTATTCATCGAAACTACCGACTTTGAAACCTTACACAACGTGGTTGGACAGTTGTTACAGGAACCCTTAGGTGCACTTGGAGGGTCATTAATTGGGGCATTAATCGCCGTTTTCTTTGTTCAGTTATTATGGTCAACAGGCTTACATGGTGCGAGCATTGTTGGTGGTGTTATGGGACCAATCTGGCTGGCCGCGACTGACGCAAACAGAGTAGCACTAACGGCTGGTGATGAACTGCCAAATGTTGTTACGCAGCAATTTTTTGATATTTTCATTTATATGGGTGGCTCTGGTGCCACGTTTACATTTGCGTTAATGATGCTGTTTATGGCTAGGAGTCAGCACTCAAAGACGTTGGGCAGATTAGCGATTGGACCGGGAATATTCAATATCAATGAACCGATCACTTTTGGGGCGCCAATCGTCGCCAATCCATTGCTTATCGTTCCATTTATTTTAGCACCACTTGCTTTAACGATTACCACTTATATTGGCATGAGCACGGGATTTGCACCTAAGACAGCAGGGGTTGCGGTTCCTTGGACGACTCCTCCCATTATCGGCGGTTACCTTGCTACGGGTGGAAATATCAGAGGGGCGTTAATGCAATTGATTAACTTAGCCGTTTCCTTTGCCATCTACTATCCTTTCTTTAGGCTATGGGATAAACAAAACTACCTAGTCGAACAAGGGGCTAAAAAATAAAAGAATAAGAGAGAGCTTGCCGGTAGGCAAGCTCTTGGTATTGTTATTTTGGAGGGGGAGCCATGAATAAAGAAGAATTATATAACCTGTCTTTTCAACTCATTTTACACAGTGGAAATGCCCGTAGTCTCGCGATGGAAGCCATTTTTGCCTCGAAAGAAAAAAATTTTTCGGAAGCCTTTGAAAAGCTTACGGAAGCTGACAGTGAAATAAGTGCTGCCCACCGATTTCAAACGCAATTGATTCATGCTGAAGCAGGTGGAGAATCTTTTGAGATACCGATTATTCTTATTCACGCACAAGATCATTTAATGACTGCCATGACGTTGAAGGATTTAGCAAGAGAGATGGTTGAAATTCGCCAAGAAATGAATCAGTAATTTTGAGGAGGAGCACCTTTAGTGAATAATTCAATAAAAATTGTCACAATTGGCGGCGGTTCAAGTTATACGCCTGAACTTGTCGAAGGGTTTATAAAACGCTATCATGAACTTCCTTTAAGAGAGCTTTGGCTAGTAGATGTTGAGGAAGGAAAGGAAAAGTTAGAAATAGTCGGAAATTTAGCAAAGCGGATGTTTCAAAAGGCGGGGCTGCCTGTTGAAGTTCATTTAACACTCGACCGGCGCAAAGCGCTAATTGGTGCGGACTTTGTGACAACACAATTCCGTGTTGGTTTACTTGACGCCCGGGCAAAAGATGAACGGATCCCGTTAAAATATGGTGTTCTCGGCCAAGAAACCAATGGTCCTGGTGGGTTATTCAAGGGATTAAGGACCATTCCGGTTATTTTAGATATTGTTAAAGACATTAAGGAACTTTGCCCAGATGCCTGGCTGGTAAACTTTACGAATCCTGCTGGAATGGTAACGGAAGCTGTTCTAAGATATTCTGACCATCGTAAAGTAGTGGGATTATGTAATGTCCCTATTGGGATGGAAATGGGAATAGCAAAACTTTTAAAGGTAGAACATTCACGCGTGCGGATTGATTTTGCCGGTTTAAATCACATGGTATACGGTTTAGATGTTTACGTAGATGGCGTTAGTGTGAAAAAGGAAGTAATAGATTTTTTAACAAATCCTGAGAATTCTAGTTTTGTTAAAAACATTCAAGGTCAAGGGTGGGAGCCTGCGTTCATTCAGGCATTAGGTGTACTTCCTTGTCCATACCACAACTATTATTATAAAACCCGCGAAATGGTTGAGAAGGACATTAAAAATGCGGAAACAGTCGGTACACGTGCTGAAGTGGTAAAAAAATTAGAAGATGACCTTTTTGAACTTTATAAGGATCCCGATCTTTCAATTAAGCCGCCACAACTTGAAAAACGAGGAGGAGCCTATTACAGCGATGCGGCTGTACGTTTAATTTCATCCATCTACAACGATAAATGTGACATTCAACCAGTAAACACAATCAATAATGGCTCGATTGCCAGTATTCCTGACGAAAGTGCTGTGGAAGTAAGCTGTATTATCACAAAAGAGGGACCGAAACCTCTGGTTATGGGTGATCTTCCCGTGCCTGTCCGCGGTCTAGTCCAACAAATAAAGTCATTCGAACGGATTGCTTGTGAAGCGGCAGTGAAAGGCGATTATAATCTAGCGGTACTTGCCTTAACGATTAATCCACTAGTGGCGTCAGATACCATTGCAAAGACGATCGTCGATGAAATGTTAGAAGCACATAAGAAGTATTTGCCTCAATTCTTTGAAAATTAAGCAGGGAGGGGGACATGATTGATTAAGCTTATTGTGAATGCAGATGATTTTGGATATTCAAGGGGCATTAATTATGGAATTATCGATGCTCATAAATATGGAATCGTTAATTCCGCTACGATGATGATGAATATGCCAGGTGTTAGCCATGCTGTGGAGATGGCTAAAGAAAACCTAACGCTGCAACTTGGAATTCACCTTGTCCTTACATGTGGTAGACCATTACTATCGGACGTTCCATCTTTAATGGATGTAGAGGGAAATTTTAAAAAAATGAATGATATCATTAGAAATCATAATCTTTCCCTAATGGAACTGGAAAGGGAATGGACAGCACAAATTGATCGGTTTTTTGACTTTGGACTTACTGCTACTCATTTTGACAGTCATCATCATGTCCACAGTATACCTGAATTTTTACCGGTGATTCAAAGATTGTCAAAAAAGTACAATTTACCTGTAAGGCGAATATCAGAACAGCCTGTTGAAGGGGTGCCTTCGTTTACGGACCGCTTTTTTCATGATTTTTATGGAGAGGGTGTATCGGACGATTATTTTGTTGAATTATCTAAGCATGATGTAGACAATCAAACCATCGAAGTAATGTGCCATCCTGGTTACCTAGATTTTGAAGTATTAAATGGCTCGTCATATACAGCCGACAGAGTAAAAGAGACCAATATCCTAACCTCTGTTACCTTGCCAGATAATATTATATTATTATAAAGTTTGAACAGCCATCGTTTGATGGCTGTTTGCTATTATTCCTGTTTTAATTATCAATGGTTGTTAAACTGTTTGATTTGTCCGCGGATTTCTCCGTCAGGATTTTGGACTGTATGGGCATTGACATATGTTTTTCCATCTCTCATAAGTTCTATTAAATCCGAAAGTGATTGTCCCATTAGGGGACCAACAAGATCATCTGCTGTAATGATTCCTTCAACGACTCCTTTTTTTACACTTATACTAGGGTCAGCTGGACCGAATAGAAAGACGACAACAGGACCGTTTACACCTTTTCTCCCTATATGAATATGAGCCTGAGTAAAATTATCAAGATTATTTACAGTTAGGCGATATCCAATCCTTCTTTCATCTCTGCTAACTTTAAATTTTGCAAACCCAAAAGCATCTGTTCGAACAGGTGGGACCTCTTCTGAACCTTCTAATATCGCAAAAAACAGTTGATTATTTTCCATATATATCCTCCAGAAAAACTTAATTTATGTATCATATTTTCTAGAGGATTAAATGCTTGTACGAATGTCCCATATCATTAAACCTTTACATCTCCAAAAAATTTTTTTCGCTGTTTTTATTTTTGAGTTAAACGGACTGGTTATTTAGAAAAAATCCATATTTCGAATTCAATTTTATATTAATGTAGTAAAATAGTACCGGCTATTAAGTATTTTCTATTTTTCAAGGAGAAAAAACTATAATTGAAAAGACAATATGATTTAGATTGGATTCGTGTTTTAGCTACACTAGCCGTTTTCATTTACCATTGTTTTATGTTTTTTAATCTATGGGCTTGGCATGTTAAGAATACTGAGACTGACCCGACTTACATCACGACCATTTCGTTATTTATGAGTACCTGGTTAATGCCAATTTTTTTCGCAGTATCGGGGATCAATTCGTATTATGCTTTAAAGAAGAGAACGGGTAGCCAATATTTGAAGGAAAGGCTTGCCCGACTAGGGATTCCCCTAGTATTTGGGGTCATGATTCTAACTCCTCCTCAAATCTATATGGAGCGGGTCAGTCATGCGCAGTTTGCTGGATCGTTTTTTAACATGGAAATTCGATAACAAACGTCCTTGCTTAGTAAGATAAGTTTTAGTAGGGTGGCTGTTAGGTCACCCTATCTTTCATCAATGTTTGGTATTATTAGTAAATAGTGAAAGGATTTTCCTACTTTAAATGTAAAGGACAGATTATGATGAAGTTTGTGTTAGCGCCTGATTCATTTAAGGAGAGTATGTCTGCAAAAAAAGCTGCTCTTGCAATGGAAAAAGGTATTCGTACGGTTTTTCCTGATGCAGAATGTGTGATAGTTCCGATGGCAGACGGTGGTGAGGGGACGGTTGAATCACTCGTTAGTATGACGAATGGTGAAATGGTCAAGGTTGAAGTCATTGGTCCGCTAGGTGAGAAGGTTATAGCAGAATATGGTCTTTTAGGTGAAGGTCAAACAGCTGTGATTGAGATGGCAAGTGCAAGTGGAATAGAATTAATCAAACTAGAAGACCGTAATCCACTAGTAACGACTACGTTTGGAACGGGTGAATTAATAAAACATGCTCTAGATTTGGGTGTAAGTCGTATATTAATCGGAATTGGCGGCAGTGCAACGAATGACGGTGGAGCGGGGATGCTTCAGGCACTTGGAGTTTCTTTTAAGGATAAGAATGGGCAAGAACTACCCTTCGGAGGTGGTGCATTGAACCAATTAGCTTCGATTGATTTAAGCGGATTAGACAGCAGAATTGAGAATGTAAAAATTGATGTTGCTTGTGATGTAACAAATCCTCTGATTGGAGAGAATGGAGCATCAGCCATTTTTGGCCCACAAAAAGGAGCAACTCCTGAAGTGGTAAAACGTTTGGATGAAAACTTAGCTCATTATGCTGAAGTGATTAAACGAGATTTGGGTAAGGACATTGCACATACAGAAGGTGCCGGTGCTGCCGGTGGTCTTGGTATAGGATTAATGGCATTTCTAAATGCTCAACTGAAAAAAGGCGTGGACTTAGTCATTGAATATACGGGTCTTGAGGATAGAATTATAGGTGCGGATTATGTTTTTACTGGGGAAGGAAGCATCGATGGTCAAACGTTGTTTGGAAAGACACCTTATGGAGTCGCTTCGATTGCGAAAAAATACTCTATTCCAGTAATTGCATTTGCAGGAAAAATTGGCAAGGGTGTTGAACCACTTTACGACCACGGATTTACATCCATTGTTGGAATATTAAAGGGTGTTTCTTCTTTGGATGAAGCGTTGAAATCCGGTGAAGCAAATCTCGCATTTGCCGCAGAAAATATCTGCCGTGTATTAAAATAATCTACATTAAAGCAGTCATCATACGATGGCTGTTTTTTTTGTAAATTGTTGATTAAAATGGTGAAAAAAGATAAGTTTGATTAAAACGAACATATTTGGAGGTATTTAGTAATGAAAAGATGCGGTTGGGTGAATTCAGATCCCCTCTATATTGATTATCATGATCATGAATGGGGCGTGCCAGTATATGATGATCGATTGTTATTTGAGTATCTGAACCTAGAAGGTGCCCAAGCAGGGTTAAGTTGGTACACGATATTAAAGAAAAGAGAAAATTATCGCAAAGCATTTGATGATTTTGACCCCAATATCATCATTTCCTACGATGAAAAGAAAATAGCAGAACTTTTGCAGAATGAAGGAATCGTTAGAAATAAACTAAAAATAAATGCAGTCATTACAAATGCAAAGGCATTCTTCAAAGTGACTGAGGAATTTGGGTCATTCAGCGAATACATTTGGTCATTTGTAAATGGGAAACCGATACAAAATCAGTTTAGTGATTTGTCTGAAGTTCCTGCAACAACGGACATTAGTGACAGGTTAAGTAAGGATTTAAAAAAACGTGGCTTTAAATTTGTAGGCTCAACGATTTGTTATGCCTTTATGCAAGCGACAGGGATGGTAAATGATCATATAGACTCATGTATTTGCTACAATAAACATTCGGGAAAAAATACATAATTCTCAGTTGTTCTTTATATTGAATGGGTAGTTTGAATATTATGTAAATTTTATTAATAATGATATTTCACCCTTTAATCTACAGTTAATATATATTATATTGTTCTTAATAAGGAACAGTTGCAATTTTCGAAAAATTCTTCATCATTTCTTGAAACCAATATGGATGAAATCCGTCAAATAAGTATATCCAATTTAAGGAATTAATCGCAGGGATTTTGCAGGAATTTTGTGTCAGAATGCGGAATAGATTAAGTGAATGAGAGCGAAATTCCTTTTTGCGGATTTTCGGAAGTGTTTCGTTAGGTATTACGAGATTGGGAGAAAGAGGCGACGAAATTAAATGTCTATACGAACTTGGTTGGTTTCATTCATATTAATTGGCAGTTTAATAGGGTTAGCAGGGTGTGCACAGAAAACAAATGGCAACGGGTCTGACCTTGAGAACAAAGTAACAGAACACGAAAAGAAACTCGAAGAGCAAAAAGCCGCAGAAGAGGCGGCAAGGAAAGCTGCTGAAGAAGCTGAAGCAAAAAGGATTGCAGAGGAAGAAGCTAAAAAGCCAAAAGTGGTAAATGTAATAGATCCGACGACAAAAAACATTATTAAATCCCTGATCCCAGTAGATTTGGGGTTTGGAAGTGATAATGAAAAATATAAACAGCAACTTGAGCAATGGGCGAGGGAAATTGCAAGGGGAACCGAGACTACTCCTGGGTATGATGCCAAAATGATACTGGATAAAATTGATGCAAATGGTCAGGTAATCAAAGGGAAGCCAAGAGTTATTCTTGAAGAAGCAGAACTAGTTACGAAAATAATCGAGGCATCAGTAAAAGGCGGAGATGTATTCCTGCCAATCTATGTTACGGAAAGCGGCTATAAGCCTGAAGACGCAGCCCATTTATCTGAAGTTGTGGTTGCTACTTATACAACTAAATTTAATCCTAGTATAGCTGGGAGAAATAAAAACATTGAACTATCTGCGCTGGCAATCGATAATGTGATTGTTGGAACAGGGGACGTTTTCTCCTTTAACCATACGGTCGGACCGAGTGACGAAGCACATGGATACCAGCCTGCCCAAGAAATCGTTAATAAGCAATTAGTCATGGGAATTGGCGGCGGTATTTGTCAAACATCCTCTACTTTGTTTAACGCAGTTGATCAATTAGCTATCGAATATGTGGAATGGCACCATCATTCTCTAACAGTGGGGTATGTACCTGCAGGTCGGGATGCAACTGTTTCATATGGTGGAAAAGACTTTCAATTTAAGAATACTGCAGGAGTCCCTTTATTGATTAAAGCCATTTATAATCCGAACGGAACCATAACCGTTGAGATGAGAACCTCTGCTGCCTATCAGAGCTTACTACAAAAAAGATAAGCTTTCATAGAACATGACGTGTGGCAATCACACGTCTTTTCTTTTTGCTTAATTGATCTGCCTTTTTTAAGTGTAAACCTTATTTAAATTAGGTCCCAGCCCTGTCCAAAATTTACATTTGGAATAGCTTATCCTACAGAGAATATCTATCAGGAGATGATTCGTTTTGCATAATATGGATAGCATGGAGCCAAGTGAACTATGTCAGGAGTTCGCTAGAATACTTGGTGCAACACCTTCTGTAATCAATGGCGTATGTACAGCAACGAGGTCCAGAACAAATATCCATCCTGTGGTTTTAGGCCGTCGGGCTGAGTCGTTTATGTTTGTTCCACAGGCGTTTTCTTTTGAAAATATCGATAGAGAAGGCAGAGCATTATGTCTTGGAGAAACCGTTATTCTTCAGGATGAGATTAACCCTTTTATTACTAGGCTGCGTGAACATGATATCATTGTGACGGCCTTACACAATCACTGGCTTTTTGATGAGCCGCGCTTAATGTATATTCACTTCGAATCCATTGATGAGCCTTTAGACTTTGCTAGAAAAGTTAGTGATGCACTAGATGTACTAACTACAAGGAACATTGGTCGTTCGAGTCGTGCTCGTCAGGCTACAGATAGAAGGGCAGAGGAACTGTGCGAAGAGTTTCACGAAATTCTCGGAGGCATGAGCACGTTCGAAGATGGTGTTTGTATGGTAATGAATTCACGGACCAATATTTTGGCACGGATACTTGGCAGAAGAACTAGATCGTTTCTAGCATTACCGCAAATGTTCGTGTTTGAATCTCTGTCTTCCGACGGCCGGGCACTGTGCAGTGGTGAAACAGTCATTCTCCAGGAAGAACTGAATCCGTTTATAGATATTCTTAGAGAACATAATATTATTGTGACGGCCTTTCATAACCATTGGCTCTTTGAAAATCCAAGGCTTATGTACATCCATTTTGAAAAAATTGATCGGCCACTCGAGTTTGCTAGGGATGTAAGGGATGCATTAGAGGTACTAACAACAAGAGAGGTAAGACCAAATAAATAATAAAATGAGGCATCATCCAAAGGATGGTGCCTCATTTTATTTTGTCCTGTTTCGTTTCTCTCTTTTAATCATGTACTCGATTAAGTCGATATTGTTGTCAATATAGTTCAATCGATCATGGGAAAGGATTGCCCATTCAGAACTTTGATTCATAGCTGAGGTAATATGTTTAATGCTAAAAGAGTATCTTGAATAAAGCTCAGAAACCACAAAGCTTAATCTAATTTGGCCATTAATTTTATTTAAAATTTTTTCCATGTCGTCCCTTAACCAGTCAGGGGAGTTCTCAATCGCTTTGTCGACTATAGTATCAAATTCATTCGTCATCGTCATATGTAATCTCCTTTTTAGCATTATTATTACCATTTATATCTAATTATATTTTTATATAGTTTACCATTAATTAGTTTGGTAAACAAATTAATTAATAAATTTGTTGAGAAATGATAACATTAGACAAAAAACATAAAAAAAACACGATGAAGTTTTATCCTTCATCGTGTTTTTTCAATTATTCTATGCCTTCAATGACAATTTCTTTAGCAGGGAGGAAGTCCTCATCTGTATCTAAATAGGTGACATTTACTGTATCTCCTTCTTTTAAGTAAATGACCAATGGTTCTTTTTCAGAGGAAAGAATATAGCTCTTCTTGTTATCTAAAAGGAATGAAACCACAGTGAAATCACCTGATTTTTCTTTATAAACACGGAGGACTGTACCTTTTATTTGTTTTTCATCAGCTTTCGAACTGCCATCCACAGAGCCGCCGCCTCGTTGCAGGGCTGTTTTGTATTGTCTTAATGCTTCGTTTGGAGTTACCCCGAACACGGAAATTTCGGGATTTGCGGCCGAAACGATAAAGTAATTCTGCAAAAATCCATTCGAATCAAGGACAGGTGTAAGCCAACTTGCTTCACCATAGAAGTTATAAATGACAGGCATTTCACCATGCCATTTCTTTTCAATAAATTTCTTTTCGATAATTTGTAAGGCACCTTGTGAATCCATATAGGATTCTTCTGGATTCCCGGTATAATAGGTGGCTTCACCCGTACGAGAGTTGGTCAACGAGTAGCCGAGCATGGAATCGACGCCTTCTTTAGGACTTGTAAAATCTGTAAAATAAAACATTACCCCATTTTGATCGAATATCGGACTTACATTCGCCTCTGTTCCTTCATCAGAAGGAAGTTTTACATCTGATTTACCGAAGAGACTGTTCCATAATCCATGAATATAGTTCCCGAAATAGCTGTTTTGCAAGCTGACAATTTCAGGTGATACAGCACCTTCAATAAATTCAGGTACTTTTGACAAGGTATAAGATTTTGTGTTCCCGGTTTTTGAATCCACTACCACAACACCTTTAACATCAAAGCCATTACGTGCTGAAACAAACTCACCGTAGGAGCGAATATAATATGGTTTTCCTTCATCATCTATTTCTAATTGAACATCGCCATAGAAGATATGTTTCGGGAATTGCATACGAATATGCCGTTCAATATCTTTATTAAAATAAGAAGAAGGGGTATAAATCATTTCGGATTTAATAAATTTCGGATTTGCCGAAGAGTCAGTAGCACTTAAAGTAAAGTAACCAGGTGTCTCTTTCCCTTTCCACCATTTAAAGAAACCAGAGAATTCAACAGGTGCAATATAGACATAATCGTTATTTACCTTTTGAATTTGCAGATTGCCAAGTTCATAATAGCTGGTATTTGGCACTTGACCAAAAGCTTTTTTCATTTTATTACGTGCAAATTCAGGTGGAACACTTGCCGGTGTTTCTTTTTCATCAAATGACTTAATTTCCACTTTTTGATCCATTTGTGCTATCTCGTATTTTTCATCCGCATTAAATAAAAAGGCAGTGAGAAAGTAGATACCGAAGAGTAGACTTGCTGCAAACAGCAGTGCTTTCACTTTTCTTTCCCTTCCAGTAGAAACTAAAGCACCTAACGCCGTTATAATAATAGCAAGAACCCATAATGAAGACAGGTTTCGGTCATAATTCGAAAAGTAATAATAAGCAAAAACAGAAGGGATCAAAATAACGATTAAAGCAATAATTGCTCCCGGAATTAACCTTCTAGCCCCGTTAGAACTTTTCTTATTACTTTTCGTATTGGCGGACTTGTCATCGCTATAAATCGGTATAAGAACAAGAGCAGATGCAATAGCAACAATCAAAGAAAACAAAAACATATTCCCCATAACCAATTCCCCTTTATAATCTAATCTTTCTGACTTGAGTCTATTTATATACGAGTATCTAGGAAGAAAGTTTCATAATAACTTTTTTAGAAATGGACAAATTTGAATAATCTTTGGTTTAAAGCAAAAAATACCATTGCTTCTACAGAATTAACTAGGAGGAATTTTATGCAAAGGATTTATAAAATGTTTATATCTTTGCTTACCATCAGTTTAATTGGTTGTGCGGGTAATCAAAATGCTTCGGATGGAAACCAAACAAATAACCAAAATCCAAGACATGTAGCAGACAACACCAACAATGTCAATCCTATGGCTACTTCGCAAAACAATAGAGGTAATGCTGCCAGCCCAGCTCAAAACATAGGAAATGATCAAGGATTATCAGAAGAATACCATGGCCACTTATCTAATCGTCCGGAAACAAAACAGAAAAAGGAAAAACCCCCTGCCGCGAATAAACGTTATATTCAGGTTCAACTTTTGGGAATTAATGATTTACACGGACAAATAAATGTAACACGTAATGTTGGAGGAAAACCAGCAGGTAGAGCAGATTATTTAGCAGCTTATTTAAAACAAAGGGAAGCCGAGAATAAGAACACACTTCTTGTACAAGCAGGGGATATGGTAGGGGCAAGTCCTCCTGCTTCAGCCCTTTTACAGGATGAGCCTGCAATCGAGATCTTGAACAAACTCGGATTCGATATTGGGACAGTAGGTAATCATGAATTTGATGAGGGCGTTAAAGAATTACTTCGTCTCGTCAATGGCGGTACTCATGAAGAAACTGGAAACTTTGCCGGAGCAGATTTCCCTTGGGTGGCAGCGAATGTCATCGATCAAAAAACTGGAGAATCCATTTTACCTCCTTATAAAATTCTTAAAGTAAATGGGATGGAAATTGGATTTATCGGTGTCGTAACCACAGAGACTCCGACGATCGTAGTGCCAAGCGGAGTTGCAGGATTAACCTTCTCTGATGAAGTGGAAGCTATTAATCGTAATGTAGCACAATTAAAAAAGCAAGGAGTTCGATCCATCGTTGTTTTAGCCCACAATCCAGGAACATCAGGTGTGAAAGGTGAAAATCCATCTGGAATGCTTGTCGATATCGCAAATAAGATTGACGACGAAGTAGATATCATTTTTGGTGGACATAATCATGCGTATATGAATGCAACAATCGACAACAAACTAGTAGTCCAATCCTATTCCTATGGTACTGCATTCACTGATGTGGATATTGAGATTGACCCGAAAACAAAAGATATCGTTACAAAGAGAGCAGAAATCATTACGACGTTTCAAGAAGGTATAGAACCGGATCCAGAAATAGCGAAGATGGTAGCCAGTTACGAAGCAATTGTTGAACCAATTGTTAACAGGGTAATAGGATCCACCTCGGTTAATTTAACAGCGCTCCGCAATGATAATGGAGAATCCATTCTTGGTGATTTAATAGCTGATGCTCAAAGGCAGGCAATGAAAACAGAATTAGCGATTATGAATCCGGGTGGTATTCGAGCCGATATTAATCAAGGAGACATTACTTGGGGCGAAATTTACACGGTTCAACCTTTTAATAATGATATGGTTAAAATGACGATGACTGGGCAGCAAATACGTGACTTGCTCAATCAACAGTGGGGAACAAAAACAACGATGCTTCAAATTTCTGGATTCTCCTACACATGGGATGAAAATTTACCAGTTGGACAAAAGGTTGTAAATATCCAACTTGCAGATGGCACCCAAATGGACCCGAATAAAACGTATACGGTAGCAGCAAATGTCTTCCTTGCTGGTGGGGGAGATGGTTTTACAGTATTCACGAAAGCGCAAAATAAAGAAATAGGACCTGTTGACTTAGATGTACTAGTAGACTTTATCAGTGCTCAACCAAAACCTTTCACATATGATATTGATAACAGAATTCAAAAGATTAGGTATTAGAAGAGAATTAACCATATATTTTTAGAATAACAAAAGCTCCCTCTGAACATGAATCAGAGGGAGCTTTTACATTTTTTATAGATTTTTTCTTTGCTCTCTTCATCAGGGCTTCTTACATCTGGTCTGTCTGGGGTTAGTTCTTCTGATGCTTCCGTTTTTATGGAAATAGATTATTTGCGTATTTTGATTAAAAATAAAGGACATTTAAAATATTTGTATAAGAGTATATAACATAATCCATTCATATTAATGAAGATATAAAAGAAAAGGGGATGGGTATATGAATCAATTTATATCACCTAAGAAGATCTATCATGGCGAAGGTTCTCTTGGTAAATTGACTGAGATTTTACAAGAATATTCTAATAAAAGTGTCTTCCTTCTGACTGACCCTATGTTAAAAGAATTAGGTGTAATTGAACC
Source organism: Neobacillus sp. CF12 (assembly GCF_030348765.1). Classification (GTDB taxonomy): domain Bacteria; phylum Bacillota; class Bacilli; order Bacillales; family Cytobacillaceae; genus Neobacillus. The sequence goes on from NZ_JAUCEU010000007.1 coordinate 374,156, forward strand.
AGTTCTACAACAATTAGAACAGCATCGTATCGATGTCCACTTATCCACCAATGTAATTCCAGAACCATCTTTAGATGTTGGAAATCAGGTTGTTGACGAGATTAGGAAGAGTAAAGCAGGATTAGTAATCGGGATTGGCGGCGGCAGTGCATTAGACCTGGCGAAGGCTGCTGCAGTGTTAACGGAAAACGATGGTTTTGTGGGGGATTATCTGAATTTGAATGGAAGGAAGAAGTTTTCAAATAGGGGAATTCCCAAGGTATTAATTCCTACAACATCAGGAACTGGTGCAGAGGTTACCGACATAGCAGTGTTTTCCTTGGAGGATACAAAAGATGTCATTACACATGAATTTTTACTTGCTGATTATGCGATAGTAGACCCTGTATTAACGTACACACTCCCACCAAGAGTTACGGCAGCGAGCGGGATTGACGCCTTTACACATGCACTAGAGGCCTTTACTTCTATCAATGCAACTACGATAACGGACACATTGGCGTTAGAGGCCATGCGCAACATTGCTGGGAGTATTAGAACAGCTGTCTGGAATGGCAGTGATAAATTAGCGAGGGAACAAATGGCACTGGGAAGTTTATTAGCAGGCTTAAGTTTTTATAATGCCGGGGTTGCTGGAGTACATGCCCTTGCATATCCATTAGGTGGTTTGTTTAAACTCCCTCACGGTGAATCAAATGCTGTATTACTTCCCTATGTTTATGATGATATTTGGCCTGCATGTATAGAAAAATTGGTCAAAGTAGCTGATATTTTTAAACTATCATCTGAAGGGAAAAGTGATCGTCAACTAGCTCAAGATGTGGTTAAAAGCTTATTAGATTTAGTGCAAGATGTAGGGCTGCCAACAACCCTGGATTCCTACAATATTCAAAGAAAAGATATTACCATTTTAGCCGAAAACGGAATCAAACAAAAAAGATTATTAAACAGAAGTCCCAAACCATTTACGATTGGAACAATCGAGAAGATCTATCTAAATGCCCTCGAAGGCAAGTTAACTAATTGTTAGCAGGAAAAGAAAGGTGGATACGATGTATAAAAAATCAATTGAGCCTCGCGTATCAGAAACAGATGGAGTTGGTCATATCAATAATACAACAATCCCAGTATGGTTCGAAGCGGCCCGAAATAAAATATTTAAATTGTTTACCCCTGATGATTCTTTTGCAAATTGGAAGATTATTATTTTAAATATGAACGTGGAATATATAAAGCAAATTTATTTTGGGAGAAACGTTGAAGTTTATGTATGGGTAAAGAGGATTGGAAATTCCAGTTTAGTATTGTATGAGGAGATCCACCAGGATGGGCAGGTTTGTGCGATAGATACGGTGACATATGTGAATTTTAACCTCGAAACTCAGAAATCAGAACCTATTCCGGAAGAGATAAGAATTGAATTAGAGCGACACTATTATCAAGAAAGTGTATAAAAAAGTGACAGACACCGTCCAAAAAATTGGAGGGTGCCTGTCACTTTTTTTACGAATATGATTTTTCTAATTCATCTATTAATGAACCAACATAAGCAACTGCTTTGCGTACTGGGTCAGGTGTGGACATATCTACGCCAGCACGTTTTAATAGCTCCAGAGGCTTCATTGTCCCTCCTGCACGAAGAACCTCTAACCAGCGCTCAACGACAGGCTGACCTTCTTCCTGAATTAATTGAGCTACTGCCGTGGAGGCAGTCAAACCAGCAGAATAGGTGTATGGATATAAGCCCATGTAATAGTGTGGCTGGCGCATCCACGTTAAGCTTGCACCTTCATCGATTTCCACGGTCTCACCCCAGAACTCTGAAAGTACAGCGCTAGTCACATCAGAAAGTGTATTCGCAGTTAGTGCTTTTCCGCTTTCTGCTAACGCATACACTCTGCGCTGATACTCAGCCTCCAGTAAATGAGTGACAAAATTATGGTAATACGTTCCTAACAGTTGAAGGACCACCCAGCGGCGCATTTGTTTGTCTTCATGTTTTGCCAATAGGTGAATCCCTAATAAAAGCTCATTCATCGTTGATGGGGCTTCGATGAAATACATGGACGGGCGAACATTCATGATTCTCTGGTTTTTATTTGCCAAGTAAAAATGTCCAGCGTGCCCGAATTCATGTGCTAGTGTGAAACACCCGCGCATATTATCCTGCCATGTAACCAAAATGTAGGGGTGTGCTCCATAGGGACTTGAGCAGAAGGCACCAGTGGATTTCCCAATATTATCTGCCAGATCAACCCAGCGATCTTTAAATCCCTTTTCAATAATGTCACCGTATTCTGGTCCCATAACTTTCAAAGATTCCATAATAAGTTGACTAGCTTCCTCATAAGTTGTTTCAGGATTAAAATCAGGATCTAATGGTGCTTTCAGATCACAAAAACGCATGACATCAAGACCTAAAGCCTTTTTCTTTAGCATGGCAAATCGTCGCATGTGAGGTGCCAGCTCTTTAAAAATAATATCGATTTGATTGTTGTACATTTCTAAAGTTACTTGATGTGGTTCAAGCAGCATTTCTTCTACTGATGGATAGTTTCTTAAACGAGAAAGGGTAACTTGTTTTTTTACTTCAGCAGAATAGGCTGCTGCGATTGTGTTTTTATATTGTTTTAGCGTCGAAACGAAAGAATCATAGGCCTTTCTGCGCGTGTCTGTATCTGCAGAAAACTCGTAACGGTTTTCAAATAACGCAAAGGATACTGGTAATTCGTTTCCTTCAACATCAGCGATAGGTTCAAAATCCATGTCTGCTAATTTTGCCATGCTATAAACGGTATAAGGGGCACCATGGACCTCACCTAACGCAGCTAATACTTCTTCCGTTTCTGGTGAAAGTCGATGTTTTTTCGTTTCGAGCAGTTCAAGTAAATCTTTTTTGAAAGGCTTAAGCTCAGGTTCCGCTTGAAGATACTTCTCAAGGGTTCCTTCTTCTAGCGAAAGTATCTCAGAATTAATAAATGATAATGAAGCGATCATTTTTGTTCGTAATGCAGTTAATTTAGCTGAATTTGCCTGGTTAACCGGGTCTGTCCCATCAGCCGATTGCTTTAAACTTGCATAAGTTGATGCTTTGACCATTTTCATCAAAAGTTGTTCTTGAGCAAGTAAGCAATTTAATAAGTTTTTTGAACTAGTATGTAACGTACCTTTAAAATCCTCTATCTTTGTTACATCTAGTTCAATCACAGCAAGTTCATTTTCCCATGCCTGTTCTGACACGAATAGATCATCTAATTTCCATGTTAATTCCTCTTGAACCTCTGACCGCGTTAGCCGCTTTTCAACTGTTTTTTCCATCTAGTATCTCCTCCTAAAAATCCTTCGCCTTCCTAAGTAATAGTTTATATTATTTGAATATTAAAGCAACTAAAAAATGGAGTCATACCGTTTAAGGTTTGACTCCATTTTTCACCATTCTTTAGGTTCATAATTAAGATCACTAAATAATTGATTTTTTTCTTTCTTCGTTAAATCTCTCCATTGTCCAATAGGGAGGTTTCCCAAGTGGATATTCATAATCCGAATTCGTTGGAGACGAACAACTGAAAACCCTAGAGCAGAACACATCCGTCGGATTTGACGATTTAACCCTTGTGTTAAGATAATCTTAAAAACAAATTTAGATAATTGTTCCACCTTACAGGGTAGTGTTTTCGTATCTAGGATTCTAACTCCTTCTGACATCTTTTTTAAGAACTCCGAAGTAATTGGCTTATCAACCGTAACGAAATACTCTTTTTCATGTTTATTTTCTGCACGCAGTATTTCATTAACGATATCACCATCATTTGTGAGAAGGATTAGCCCATCGGAATCCTTGTCAAGTCTTCCGATGTTAAAAATTCGTAGTGGGTGGTTGACTAAATCAATGATATTTCCTTTAATATGTTTCTCGGTTGTACTTGTGATCCCCACCGGCTTATTTAGGGCAATGTAGACATAATTTTTGGCTACTCTGATGGTTTCACCATTTACACGAACCACATCACCAGGCTCGACTTGACTGCCAACCTTAGCAATCTTCCCGTTAATGGTAACTCTTCCTTCTTCTATCCATTTATCCGCTCCGCGCCTTGATGTTTTTCCAGACTCAGAGATAAATTTATTTAATCGCAGGTTAAACACATCCTTAATGGCTTGAATTATGTTCTTAGAATACTTAACCCAAAGCTTAATTTCAAGGTTAAGTTGATTTAATGTTTACCATTTCCAACTTTTTTTCGCATCTGTTATAAAGTTCGAAGAGGGGAAAAAGGTTTCTCTAGACCCACTAGTTGTTTTTGTTCAATAATATAAATAGAGAAGAAGAGGGTGATAAAAATGATAGAAGAACAAGGTTTTTTGGATTTAAAAAGAGGAGAGCGCGGAGCCATAATAAGTATTATTGCTTATATTTGCTTGTCCGCATTAAAACTAGCCGTAGGATTTACAGCAAATTCGGCAGCATTGAAAGCAGACGGCTTGAATAATGTAACCGATATTGTTGCTTCGGTTGCTGTTCTTATTGGTCTTAAATTATCGCAAAGGCCGGCAGATGACGACCACCCTTATGGGCACTGGAAAGCAGAAACGGTTGCTTCAATGGTTGCGTCCTTTATTATGATGGCAGTGGGTCTGAAAGTTGCATACGATGCTATTTTTAGTATTTTTTATGCACAAAATGAATCTCCTGATGTAATCTCCGCCTGGACGGGACTATTTTGTGCATTCATTATGTACCTTGTTTATCGCTATAATAAAAAACTGGCAAAAGAAATAAACAGCCAATCTGTTATGGCTGCAGCAAAGGATAATCTATCTGATGCATGGGTAAGTGTGGGTACGTTCGTTGGGATTATCGGTTCACAGTTTGGTCTGCCGTGGCTGGATCCTTTAGCAGCAGTACTAGTAGGATTCCTCATTTGCAAAACTGCCTGGGATATTTTTAAGGAAGCGTCCCTCTATTTAACAGATGGATTTGATGAAAAGGAAATAGAAATATATAAACAGACTATTCATCAGTGTCAGGGAGTTAAAGGGGTGAAGGAAATAAAAGCGAGGAATTATGGAAATAACGTAGTTGTTGATGTTGTTATCCTCGTTAATTCCACTTTAGATGTAAAGAGCGCACATGATATTGCTACAAAAGTAGAAGATGAATTAATTGCAAAACATCAAGTTTATGACGTACATGTACATGTTGAACCTAAATAAAAACCATACATATGGAAAACAAAAAAGGAAGGAGTTTTTATGCTCCATTCCTTTTTGTTTTCTACTCAATCTATTTATTCTTCTTCGGCTTGCTCCAACTGTTGAAAGAAAACGGTGGTGATTTCGTTGAGTTGGTCTAGCTCTTTTTGCCAGATTAAAGCTGGGTTGTTTTGTAATGTTTGTATGGCACTTTCGATTAGGAATTTTCTTGGTGCTCTGGTATGCAAGATTTCTTCTTGAATGAAATCTATCAGTTCATGATACTTTTCCTGATCATTTCTTTCAGGGAAGTATTTTACAATCGAATTTCTCATGGGACCTACTATTTTATAAAATTGATCCATTAATTCATGATTATTTTTATGTCGTCCTGGGAGCCATTTTTCTAATAGTTCAGGTTCATGAATTTGCTCTCCAGCCTCTGCCACCTCAGCAACCATATTTACTAAGCGGTTCACACTATAACGGACCACCTTGCTTATTTGCTCATGAGAGTCTGTCGCCATGCGATTGTACTGGAGATTATTCTGTAATAGCCCCTGAAACATAATGGCACAATCTAATAAGTATGGCCTATTCATTTCACCAAAAATATCAATAAACCTTCCAACCATCCAGCGAATTGAACGCAGCCGTGCTACACGAATATATTGTTTCAAATCAGTGTCATTTGTGGCCAGTACTTCTTCGTAAAGAGCAATAAGTTTATTTTTTCTATTAGACATCATTTGCATTTCTATTTGTTTAATAAAGATCTCAATATCTGAAGGATTTTTCCCCATTAATAATTCATTTCTATCTTTTTCGAGTTTTTTGGAAATTGTTTTGTAAATCGCGATTAATAATTCGCTTTTAGATGAAAAGTATTTATAAAAAGTTCCTTTTGAGATCCCGCTAAAATCTAAAATATCTTGAATTGACGTTGCTTGAAATCCTTTTTCAATAAATAATTGATGAGCCTTATTTATAACATGCTGTTTACGTTCATTCATTTTATCACCTATAATCCGAATTATACTACCTGTATAAAAATATACTACATTATCTAGACATTCATTACAAACCCATTATTTTGTAGTGTTTTTTGATTGCAAAAAATGAACTCTCGGTATATTATTAATAAAGCATGGAACAAGTGTATAAAAAAATGTACAAAGGGTTTATAGGGGGTAAATAACTATGGAAAAAAATACTGAAACGAAACGCCCTCCATACGGGGTTATATCAATCCTGATGATTGGGGCTTTTATTGCTTTTTTAAATAACACATTGCTTAATATTGCACTTCCATCCATAATGTCGGATTTAGAGGTGGATGCGTCAACTGTACAATGGCTCACAACAGGCTTTATGTTAGTGAATGGAGTACTAATCCCAACAACAGCCTTTTTAATTCAAAAATATTCTGTGAGAAAACTTTTCTTGGTTGCAATGGGGTTATTTACAGCAGGGACCATTCTTGCAGGAATTGCACATGTATTTCCTGTTTTATTAGCAGGCAGGATGACGCAAGCTGCAGGTTCTGCAATCATGATGCCACTATTAATGAATGTTATGTTAGTAAGTTTCCCGATTGAAAAAAGAGGGGCAGCAATGGGGATTTTTGGATTAGTTTTAATGGGGGCACCGGCAATCGGACCGACATTATCTGGTTGGTTAATTGAGCATTATGACTGGAGAATGCTATTCCATTTTGTAACACCGATCGCTGTGATTGTACTATTAATCGGTTTATTCTTATTAAAAGATAAAAAAGATAAGGTTGATATTCAGCTTGATTTCCTATCCGTTATCCTTACAAGTGTAGGATTTGGCGGTTTACTTTATGGGTTTAGTTCAGCTGGAAAGCAAGGCTGGGATAGTCCACAGGTTTATCTAACCATTGCAATAGGAGCTATTTCATTGCTGGTATCGATTGTACGTCAATTAAAACAAGAAAAGCCCATGCTTAATTATAGAATCTTTAAATACCCTATGTTTGCATTATCGTCCGTTATCTCAATGGTACTTACGATGGCAATGTTTTCGGGGATGTTGTTGCTGCCGATTTATGTTCAAACGGTGCGTGGTATATCCCCATTTGATGCAGGGTTAATGATGCTTCCGGGAGCAATCATTATGGCGCTAATGTCACCTGTTACGGGTAAACTATTCGATAAATTCGGCGGACGCCTTTTAGCTATCGTTGGTTTAGTTATCACAGTGGTTACAAGTTATCTTTTCAGCCAATTAACACTTGAAACAACGTATACTCAATTATTGCTTTTATTTTCAGTTCGAATGTTTGGGATGTCGATGGTGATGATGCCTGTATCTACAAATGGTTTAAATCAATTGCCGGCACGTTTTTACCCACATGGTACCGCAATGAACAATACACTACAGCAGGTATCTGGAGCGATTGGAACAGCGTTATTGGTAACCGTAATGTCAAACCGTGCCGAGTCAAAGGCGAAGGAACTTGGTGAAGCAGCTATGGCAAACTTAACGGAACAACCTACAGAAGCAGCCTTAGCTGAGATGCAGCAACAAGTTATGATGAGCGCAACGTTAGACGGTATTAATTTCGCCTTTTTCGTGTCCGTCTTTATAGCAGCTGTTGCCCTAATTCTTGCATTCTTTATGAAACGTGTAAAACAAGCGGATGAAAGTAAGGGTGAAAAACCTGCAGGGAAAAAAGTAGTAAATAAACTTGTTGAAAACTAATCGTAATTTTTTACGTCTAAACTCTAATCGAGTTTAGGCGTTTTTTTCATTATGAAAAATTTGCTTTTTGATGAAAAATCATTCTATAGTAAAAGTGGGAATTGCATAACAGGAGGAAATAAAAATGGAAAACAAATTGAATTCAAATTTTACGGATGCGTATATTGAACGGTGCAGCAAAGACACAGAAACGATGATTGCCAATGAATCTTCAACTTTTTTAAACCAGCCAATTACATACTTAAAAGAGCACAAAAATGAATTTATTTACGTAGAGTCTACTTTGTTTGAACAAATCGGTGTTGAAGGTGTTTCACTAGAGGTGGATGATGTATTTGGTACCTATGATGTCATGCTAGGCTTAAAGTTACAGAAAAAGTTTGAGAAAATGCTAAAGGAACAACTGAATAACTCCTTGAATGGTGAAGAGGCGAAATTCGATTTAATGTTTAGTCATGATGATGGGTTATGGGATTTGAATTTTGCATTAAACTATGTGGAGGGGTATAAAGAAGATCTTTCTTTGAATGAGGCCATTCAGTTAATACATCAGTTCTTATCTCAATTAGTTGAAACGGTTAAAGTAAAGTAACGCTTGGAATCCCAAGCGTTACTTTACTTTAAATCGAAGTACTGTTTTTAATTTCGCTGGTTCTGTCCTTCTTGGATCACTTATGTATATCTCACGATGTCTTTTATCAATACGAGTTAATTGAGCAGCTGAACAGAAATCATCCATTTTTGAAAAAGTTTCAGGTTCACTATCGTAATCTCCCAGGTGCATACATTGGACACACATGCCCTCGTTTATTTGTTCGAATTTTGTGGACCTTAACAGTTCTCCGGAAACTTTTTTTGCAGCTGTTTCTTTTGCCAGTGTAAAGAGGTCTTCTGTGACAAAATCTGGCTGTCGAATCATTAGTTTATAAACAAGCCTATCTTTATTGAGGTGCGCTAATTTTCTTCCTTCTTCATCCAAATCCCAGACACCCTCTAATGGGAAAACCGTATATTCAAAATAACCGTCGGGGGTAAGTCCTTTTTTCGGACTCATCCGGATCGCGTATGACAAAGTGTATACTGTCTCGATATGCTCCTTAAATGCTTCACTATTAGGATTTCCATGCCCAGTTAAAGTGAAGTACTTCATTGGTGGGACAACAATGCTCCTTGGAGTGGTAGATGGAAGATAGATGTCTTTGTCTTTTTTTCTCCATTCGTATTTCATAATTCCCTCCTTTATTTTTGCCTTCATCAAATGATATAACAATTGTCGTTATAAAGCATTTTTTCTTTTATATTCATTCGGCAAATAATTTACGATTGTCGATAAGTTATTTGGAAGAAAATCTGTCCGTTTTTTATAATCGAATCATGGAAAATCTTTATTTTTACTATACAAACATTGGTTTTTAGCTTATTTGGTAGAACATGAATACCTTTAATTAGTTTGTGGAGGTGTTCGATGTAATTTTACAAATTTTTTTGTCTATATGTGATAAATTGGTAAAAGACTAAGAATTGTACAAGAATGATACTCATTTAACTACTATTACTTTCATCGATCTTTCCCTTCAAAACCATCATCAAGTATTAAAAGAACACCATTCCTGTTTTATAGAATCTAGTTCACATTTTGGATAGTAGAATACGAGCATCATTTTACAGATTGTATAATGTAATGAATTTTCGTGACCTGTAAAATTAAAAATAGATGCAGAATTTTCAGTAAAGTCACTTTTAAAAAGGAGGGTTTTTTATTGGAAAAAATCCAGCGAATCTCCACTACCAATCTAGAACTGAACTTTCAAGAAGTCGAACGTGCGCTTTCCAATCAAGAAGCAATGGAAGAATCGAATCGCTGCCTTTATTGCTATGATGCTCCTTGTATAAAGGCCTGTCCTACAGGAATCGATATCCCCACTTTTATCAAAAAAATTGCCTCTGGTAATTTACTTGGTTCTGCCAAAACGATTATGTCTTCCAATCCAGTTGGTGCCAGTTGTGCACGAGTATGTCCAACAGATGAGTTGTGTGAAGGTGCTTGTGTATTAAATCATTCCACAAAACCAATTATGATTGGAAATCTCCAGAGGTATGCGACAGATTGGGCAATTAGAAATGAACAAACACTATTTAAACCAGGAACTCCCAACGGTAAATCTGTCGCGGTTGTTGGGGGAGGGCCAGCAGGACTTTCTGCAGCAAGAGAATTAGGAAGATTGGGGTATGCAGTGACGATATTTGAAGCTGCAGACAAAGCCGGCGGCTTAAATACTTATGGGATTGTCTCATTCAGGCTTCCACAGTCGATTTCGTACTGGGAAGTGGAACAAGTTGAGAAGCTTAATGTAACGATCAAAACCAACACAAGGGTTGGTGTAGATGTATCCACTAAGGAATTACTACAAAACTTTGATTGCATCGTGTTAGCGGTAGGGATGGCACATGTTCCTAATTTAGGAATTGAAGGAGAAGATCTCGATGGGGTCTATGATGCCATTGAGTTTGTTAAGGAAACAAAGAGTGGAAGGTTATCGCAGGACTTTGTCGGAAAACGGGCAGTAGTTATTGGGGCAGGGAATACCGCTATTGATGGTGCAACCTGTTCTGTACGCTTAGGAGCAGAAAATGTAAAAATCTTATACCGTCGTACGGAAGAAGAAATGACTGCCTATGATTTTGAATATGAATTTGCCAAACAAGACGGCGTGGAATTTCGTTGGTTAACCGCACCAAAGAGAATCATTGGGGATGAAAATGGGAAAGTCGCCGGGATTGAATGTATCAAAATGAATCTAGGTGATCCCGAAAACGACGGGCGGAGGAGACCAAGCCCGATTGAAGGATCCGAATATGTCATTCCGGTAGAGGCTGTAATCAAAGCTATCGGTCAAACAAGGCATTTGAAACTTATTGAAGAACTCGGACTGCACAATGATCGTGGTGTAGTACAAGTGAATAATGAAACCTATCAAACTTCTAATCCAAAAATATTTGCTTGTGGAGATGTTGTTTTTGGCAAGGGCAAAGGTGATGCCATGGTGGTTACCGCTGCACAACAAGGAAAACAAGCAGCATATAGCATTCATAAACAATTTAGCGCAGTGGAAACATCCTAGTAAATTCATCTTTCAAGGATATAAATATGTAAGCGTTTTCCTGCGCTAAAGCGTTTCTACAATAAAGGGGTGAATTCAATATGGCTGATTTAAGTATTAATCTTGCAGGGATTAAATCTCCCAATCCATTTTGGCTTGCATCAGCACCTCCGACCAATTCAGGTTATCAAGTGCAGAGAGCCTTTGAAGCGGGTTGGGGCGGGGCAGTCTGGAAGACATTAGGTGACCCAATTTTAAATGTATCATCTAGGTTTGCCGCCATCAGTTTTAACGGGCAGCGTGTAGCAGGTTTTAATAATATTGAACTCATAACGGACAGACCATTAGATGTAAATTTAAAAGAAATCTATGAAACCAAAAAGAGATTTCCTAACCATGCAATCATTGCTTCGCTAATGGTGGAACCAAAACAAGAGAAATGGCATGAAATTGTTAAGCGGGTGGAGGATGTTGGAGTTGACGGTCTAGAGTTAAACTTCGGATGTCCGCATGGTATGGCTGAACGTGGGATGGGTTCGGCATCGGGCCAAGTACCTTCGCTTGTAGAACGCCAGACCTATTGGGTAAAGGAAGTTGCCAAAACACCTGTTATTGTAAAACTAACCCCAAACATAACTGATATTACGGCTACGGCTGAAGCTGCATGTAATGGCGGAGCGGATGCTATCAGTATGATTAACACCATTAATAGTTTGATGGGGGTCGACCTTGATACATGGAATACCATTCCGCATGTTGCTGGTAAGGGGGCACATGGCGGCTATTGTGGTCCTGCTGTAAAACCGATAGCCCTTAATATGGTGGCAGAATGCGCAAGACATGCCAATATTAATGTCCCGATATCAGGGATTGGCGGAATCTCGAACTGGCAGGATGCCGTTGAATTCATGCTAATGGGCGCTACAGGTGTGCAAATTTGTACCGCGGCGATGCACCACGGCTTCCGGATTGTTGAAGACATGATAGAAGGGCTCAGCCATTATTTGGATAGTAAAGGAATTAAGTCTGTATCTGAAATCATTGGTCAATCGGTTCCAAGGTATTCGGATTGGGGTAATTTAGATCTTAACTATAATATCGTTGCAAAAATCAATAATGAAGTTTGTATCAACTGCAATAAATGCCATATTGCCTGTGAGGATACCTCCCATCAATGTATCGATATGTTAACTGATGAAAATGGAAAAAGTTATTTAAAAGTTAGGGAGGAGGATTGCGTGGGTTGTAACTTATGTTCCATTGTCTGCCCTGTGGAAGGAGCCATCGATATGGTGGAAGCACTACGTGAACTTCCACCAATGACTTGGAATGAAAGACAGTCAGCCTTGAGTCTAGCAACAGAATGTAAGATTAATAGTAACAAATAAGAAGGGAGAAATGGTATGAAGAAACTGATAAAAAATGGAACGATCGTAACAGCAGCAGATACTTTTACAGCAGAAATCCTAATTGAAGATGGGAAAATCGCTCAAATTGGCGATAATCTGCCTGCGAATGGTGCAGAAGTAATTGATGCAAAAGGTTGTCTAGTTATACCAGGCGGCATCGATCCTCATACGCATTTAGATATGCCTTTTGGAGGTACGGTAACAAAGGATGATTTTGAAACGGGGACGATTGCTGCTGCTTTTGGGGGAACAACAACGGTTATTGATTTTTGCTTAACCAATAAGGGTGAGCCGTTAAAAAATGCAATCCAAACCTGGCACGCAAAATCAAAAGAAAAAGCTGTGATTGACTATGGATTCCATTTAATGATTGCGGAAATCAATGAAAATGTCTTAAATGAACTTCCTTATGTGATTAATGAGGAAGGTATTACTTCCTTTAAGGTATTTATGGCTTACAAAAACGTTTTCCAAGCAGATGATGAAACGCTTTTTAGAACCCTTGTTTCAGCTAAAGAGCATGGAGCCCTTGTCATGGTACACGCAGAAAATGGTGATGTCATTGATTATTTAACGAAAAAGGCGGTAGCAGAAGGGAACACTGCGCCAATCTATCACGCCTTAACGAGACCACCAGAATTAGAGGGGGAAGCGACGGGAAGAGCGGCAACACTTACAGGGCTGGCAAACTCACAATTGTATGTGGTACACGTATCTTGTGCCGATGCGGTTGAAAAAATTGCCGAAGCACGAAGCAGGGGCTTTGATGTGTGGGGTGAAACCTGTCCACAATATTTAGTGTTAGATCAAAGTTATTTAGAGAGGCCAAATTTTGAAGGGGCAAAATATGTTTGGTCACCGCCATTACGAGAAAAATGGAACCAAGAGGTACTTTGGAATGCGTTAAAGAGTGGTCAACTGCAAACTCTCGGATCTGATCAATGCTCTTTTGATTTTAAAGGGCAAAAGGATCTAGGAAAAGATGACTTTACGAAAATACCAAATGGAGGACCCATCATTGAAGACCGTCTTTCCATCCTATTTTCTGAGGGGGTGAAAAAGGGACGTATAAGTTTAAATCAATTTGTTGATCTTACTTCCACTCGGGCTGCAAAATTATTTGGTTTATATCCGAAAAAAGGCAGTATTGCCGTTGGGGCAGATGCAGATATTGTTATTTTTGATCCAAATGTAGAGCGAGTTATTTCTGCTGAAACCCATCATATGGCGGTGGATTACAATGCCTTTGAAGGAATGAAAGTCACTGGAGAACCTGTTTCTGTTTTATCCCGAGGTGAATTTGTCGTCCGTGATAATCAGTATGTTGGTAAACCGGGTTCTGGTCAATATATAAAGAGAGCCAAATACAATAGGTATACACAACTAAATCAAAACGAAACTCTATCCATTTAGCAGCATTTTATCGAATACTATTTTTCTCCATTCATTGTTGAACGACTCCTGCAATTGCTTGTTCTTCAAGCAATTGCACCCTTTAAAACCTCTGTTGAAAGTCGGTTATGTAAATTAAGATGTTTACATTTTTGGATCTTAAACCGAAAAAGGAGTGTTCATATGAAAAAAAGCCACTTAAAGTCTTCTGATTTATTGCCAATTCAACAAAAAGATAGGAAAGTTACAAAACTGGGTTATTCCTTTATGTGGGTTGGGATGGTCGTTGTGCTTGCAACCTTTGCCATTGGTGGTGCAGGTGTCCAAAGCCTTTCATTACCGCTAGTTATTCTTGCAACGATTATCGGGTCACTAGCAATCGGATTTTTCATCTCCTTAATTGCTGATATCGGCATTGAGCATGGCTTGTCATTTCCTGTGTATATGAGAGCCCCCTTTGGGACGATAGGGACCCATATTCCTTCGATAACAAGGGGAATTACCGCTTCGGCTTGGTTTGGAATCAATACGTATTTCGGTGCAACAGCGATGAACGGCATTTTAAATATTTTATCTGGATTTGACAATTGGTTTGTTTGCTTCATTATTTTTGCCATTGTGCAATTGATTAATACCGCTTTAGGGATTAAGTCGATTGAACGTTTTGCTGATTTAGCGGCCCCAATCATTCTCTTAATTTCCATTTGGATGTATTCCTCCTTATCTGACCAAGCACAGGCTGCTGGCAGGGATGTTTGGAGTTGGGTCGAATCGCCTGTTACCGGTGGTGCGGCGTTTACCGCTTTTCTAGTTGTGATTTTTAGTAATATGGGCTTTTGGGCAACGTTGAGTGCGGATATTCCGTCAATTTCTCGTTTTATGAAAGCACCAGCAAATGAAAAGAACTGGTTTAAAAGAAATAAAAGTTCGTTAATTGGAAACCTTGTCGCTATGCCATTAACCCAAACTTTTATGATTATCATTGGTGCAGTATCTTACATTGCTGTATTAAATGCGGACCCTGTGGTTGCGCTTCAAGAGTCAGCAAGTGGAATTGTCCTTGCCGTTTTATTGTTGATGATCGTACTGGCTCAATGGTCTACGAATACAGCGGCGAATGTAGTGCCGGCAGCAACGATTTTCTCCAACGTAGGCGGACCGAAGTTTCCGTTTTGGGCAGGTGTTATCACTGCTGGTATCGTAGGTACCATTGTACAGCCGTGGGAGTTATTTGGTGTCATTATTCCCATTCTATTAATCGTTGGCGGTATATTGTCTGCAATCGTTGGTATTCTTTTTGCTGACTATTATTTAATTCGTAAACGAAGAGTGAATGTGCCGGAGTTATACGAAGACCATGGTCAATTTAGATATTGGGGCGGCATGAATGTTGCAGGATTCATTGCTTGGATCATTGGTGGGTATGTTTCCTATTTATTACCGACATATGGTTTTTTAGTAGGTTTCATTCTAGGAGCGGCAATTTATTATGTCCTTGCAAAATACTGGTGGTTTAAGAAATATCATCAAGCTGAAATTGAGGATCCGAGTGATGAAAAATATCTTGGTATCTCTGTTGGTCGTGATTGGGTCATTGAAGAAGAATATGAGTCCGTCATAGAGGAAGCACCTGTGGGATTAAAATTTGATTAATGAAAATTTCACAATTGTAGGAGGAAACGATGTCGGATTATCAACAATATCTTAATGAAAGAGATAAGCTCGATTTTTTTATTCAGAAGGGTTTTCGAATTAATGCAGTCCATGAGCATTTAGATGGTGCTTCTATTGAGTTTTATCACCCAACGAAGAAGGATAAAGAAATATTGCTGATTGGAACTGCCAATGCTAGGAAGTATTTTTCCAGTTTACTAATTAAACAGAACTTGGGGATAAAGTGAGTTAGCGTATAAGAAGGGGATTGGTAGCTATACCAATCCTTTTTGAAAATTTGTTTCTTTATAAGGAGTAATAGAATGAAAGAGCAGTTACCATTAATGGTTTCCGATATACTATCTCGCAAGCATTTTGAACAAGCAATCGTAATTGCTGGGGTGGAAGGTCTTAAACGGATTGTAAAATGGGTTCATGTTGTCGAGGTCACCAATATTCGTAATCTCTTAAATGGAGATGAATTAATCTTATCCACTGGCGCGTTATTGAAAGACGATGAGGCGTTGTTTGTTTCCATCCTCCATCAACTTATAGAAACAAATGCAGCGGGTCTTTGCATTGAAATGGGAACCTATTTGTCAGAGATTCCTGCTCAAGCAATTATGATAGCAAATCAGCATAAATTTCCCATTATTATTTTTAAAAAGGAAGTTCCTTTCGTTGAAATCACACAAGATATTCATACCATGATTATAAACAATCAATATAGGAAGATTAATGACTTACGGAAATTATTTATGGAAGAAAAGAAGAGGGTCGAAGAGTATGAGTGGCTCCAGGGCTGGCTTGAGGGGGAGCATACTTTAGACAGTATAAACGAATATTTACTGGAGCATGGGGTTAAACCGAAATCAACCGAATCTGTTGTAGTACTGGCAAAGTTGTTTTCTTTTAAGGAGAAATCGAATCAAGATGTTACCTATTTAAAGTTACTCTTTCGTTCTGTTTTTGAACAAAATGGTTTTGTCCTATTTTCGGTTGAAAAAAGAAATGCAATGATCTTCATTCTATTAAATAATCGCCCTAATAAAAATTGTAAGGAACGAATTAAAAACGCGATACAGTCGATAGAAGATTCCGAGTTTTTGAGGAAGAAGAGTACAGCGAAAATATTTATGGCAGCAGGTAAGTTTGTTGAAACCTTAACAGATATACATAAGAGCTGCCAAACCGCAAAAGAAACACTAAGAATTCAACAGGAAATGTCCAAGAAAGAGATCTATTTTTATGAAGATTTACACTTATATCGTCTCATATCTGAAATGAAAAAGCATATAGATTTACAGGAACTAGTAAAGGAATATCTTCAGCCGGTTATTCAACATGATCAAAAGTATAACAGCAAGCTGTTAGAAACATTAAAAGTATATTTGGAGTGTAATGGTTGTAAGCAAGACACGGCCAATAAGCTTTTTATTGTCAGACAGACATTATACCATCGACTAGATAAATTGGATAACCTGCTAGGAAAAGACTTTATGGAGCATGAAAAACGAGTGGCATTAGAATTCATGCTCCTTGTTAAAGATTATATAACACCTTATTTCTTAGACAGTAAAAACCAAATAATGGAGTAACTTTACGTAGTGTTCACTTTGTGGAAGAAATCGCATTGGTTATCTTACAGTATGTCTAATGAACAACATATTATAATACGAGATAATTATATTAATTGGTTATAAGTTTCATCTATTTAGCTAGGGAGGGGAATGCATGAGCGTGATAAAAAAAGATACAGCCGTACTACAAAATTATATTAATGGCGCCTGGGTCAGTTCAAACAGTGCTCAAACACTGGATGTTCCAAATCCGGCCACCAATGAAGTACTTACGAAAGTTCCAGTTTCTTCGAAAGAAGATGTGAATGCTGCGGTGGCGGCTGCGAAAGAAGCGTTTACCAAGTGGAAAAAGGTTCCGGTTCCAAAACGAGCAAGAATACTCTTTAAATATCATAGTCTATTAACAGACAACCATGAAGAGTTAGCAAGACTAATTGTTCAGGAAAATGGTAAGGCATACAAAGAGGCTTATGGAGAAGTCCAGCGTGGCATTGAGTGTGTTGAGTTTGCTTCGGGTGCACCTACTTTAATGATGGGTGAAACTTTATCCGGTATAGCAGAAGAAATTGATTCTGAAATGTTCCGATATCCATTAGGGGTCGTTGGTGGAATAACTCCGTTTAACTTTCCGATGATGGTTCCACTTTGGATGTTTCCGTTAGCGATCGCTTGTGGGAATACCTTTGTGCTAAAACCCTCTGAACGTACGCCGATATTGGCTAATAGACTAGCAGAGTTGTTCTCTCAAGCGGGAGCTCCCCCAGGGGTACTGAATGTCGTACACGGTGCTCATGATGTAGTAAATGGATTACTTGATCATGAAGATATCGCTGCAATCTCCTTCGTTGGTTCTCAGCCTGTAGCGAAATATGTTTACGAACGTGCTGCCTCCAAAGGAAAAAGAGTTCAAGCCCTTTCGGGTGCAAAAAATCATCATATTGTTATGCCTGATGCAGATATGGATAAGGCGGTACAACACATCATCAGTTCCACGTTTGGCAGTGCGGGCCAACGCTGTATGGCCTGTAGTGCTGTTGTTGTGGTGGGTGACAATCAACCATTCGTTAAGGCTTTAACGAAGAAGGCGGATGAGTTGATTATCGGAGATGGAATGGATGACGAAGTCATATTAACTCCGGTAATTCGAAAGGAACATCTTGATAAGGTACTAGGATATATTGAAAAAGGGATTGCAGAGGGTGCTGATTTAATTCGCGATGGACGCAGGGAAATGAGCGAGCAGAATAAAGGGAATTTCATAGGGCCGACTATTTTCGATCATGTTACACCGGAAATGACAATTGCCAAGGACGAAATATTTGCCCCTGTTTTAAGCCTGCTCCGAGCAGATGATTTAGATCAAGGATTGGAGTATATTCGAAAGTCAAGATATGGTAATGGAGCGACGATTTATACCAATAATGCAAAAGCAGTCCGGCAATTCCGTGAAGAGGCGGATGCTGGTATGTTGGGTATCAACGTTGGCGTTCCGGCGACAATGGCATTTTTTCCATTTTCAGGCTGGAAGGATTCCTTCTATGGAGATCTGCATGTGAATGGGAAAGACGGTCTAAACTTCTATACTCGTAAAAAGATGATTACATCACGGTTTGATGGTTAGTTAAGGAGGGATAGGGAATGGTACAGACAAGTCGTCCACATGAAGGGCTATTAGACCAAGATGATAAGTATGTTTGGCATTCAATGAAGCCCTATAATCCCAATGCAACGATTCTGGTAACAAAGGCAGAAGGATCTTGGGTAACCGACAGTGATGGAAAAAGATATTTAGATGGTATGGCAGGTTTATGGTGTGTGAATGTTGGATATGGAAGGACAGAACTTGCAGAGGCAGCCTTCGAACAACTTAAGGAAATGGCATATTTTCCACTTACTCAAAGTCATGTTCCAGCAATTAAGCTTGCTGAGAAGCTAAATGAAATGCTCGGTGACGACTATGTTATCTTCTTCTCGAACAGTGGTTCAGAAGCCAATGAAACAGCCTTCAAAATCGCCCGTCAATATCATCAGCAAAGAGGGGAGCATAATCGTTATAAAATACTTTCCCGCTACCGTGCCTATCACGGGAACTCGATGGGTGCTCTGGCAGCTACAGGGCAGGCGCAAAGAAAGTATAAATACGAGCCCTTGGCAGCAGGGTTTATTCATGTATCTCCACCTGACTCCTATCGGGACGATACAAATGTTACCGAACCAAAGGAACTTTCTTCGGTAAAAGAAATCGATCGGACGATGACGTGGGAACTAAGTGAAACGATCGCAGCCATGATAATGGAACCAATTAT
Organism: Neobacillus sp. CF12; assembly: GCF_030348765.1. GTDB lineage: Bacteria > Bacillota > Bacilli > Bacillales > Cytobacillaceae > Neobacillus. Next base: position 393,517 of record NZ_JAUCEU010000007.1, read on the forward strand.
TACCGGGGGCGGAATCTTGGTTCCACCTGAAGGCTATATGAAGGCAGCAAAAGAGGTTTGTGAAAAACATGGTGCTCTCTTAATTGTGGATGAAGTCATCTGTGGATTTGGCCGCACAGGTAAACCATTTGGCTTTATGAACTATGATGTACAGCCTGATATTATTACAATGGCAAAAGGGATCACTAGTGCCTATTTACCGCTTTCCGCTACGGCTGTTCGTAAAGATATTTATGAAGCCTTTAAGGGAAGTGAAGAATATGATTATTTCCGTCACGTAAACACCTTTGGCGGGAATCCGGCAGCCTGTGCACTAGCTTTAAAAAACCTAGAGATTATGGAAAAAGAAAATCTTTTTGACCGATCGCGTGATCTTGGGAAACAGGTTGTAAATGAATTAACGAATCTTCTTCAAAATCATCCATTTGTTGGTGATGTCCGAGGTAAAGGTCTCCTGGTTGGGATAGAATTAGTCAAGGATAAGAAAACAAAGGAACCTTTAGAGGCAGCACTCGTTAATCAAGTGATAGCCTCCTGTAAACAGGAAGGGTTATTAATTGGAAAAAACGGGGCAACTGTGGCGGGGTACAATAATGTATTAGCCTTGTCACCGCCATTAAATATCGAGCTTGCAGACATTCAATTTATTATCAAAACTGTTAGTGATTCCATCAATAAAATCAAATAAGTATAAAGAAGTCCTAAGTGTGAAAGAACACTTAGGACTTTTTGTTCGCTGTTATTTTATTACAATGGGAATTCTTCCATTAAGAAGGAATGCATCGCTTAAATGATGTCTATATTCTATTTGACCATAGGAGCTTAAAGCTCTAGTAGACCTTATCAATACATCTAACCGCTGAGCAGTAGACATTTCAATTGGCGTGCCAGCTCGTATGGTATAGGGTTGATTATAGCGCCCAAAAGGTGGAACACCGAGAGCACGGCCATCAACTGCGATTACAACAACATCCATTGGGAAGGTAACTTTTACCTTTGTATAAGCAGCACATAATAAACGAACCAGGATGGTTTGGTTTCTTCTGGCATTCACAGAAATCTGCATTCCATGAACACCGCTATTTAAAGCGGCAGGAATCGTTAATCCTGGGCGAATGGAAACGGTGCTGCCAATGCGTCCTGGGAAATTAATACCTGTGACCACGAAGTAATCAGGATTATAATCATGAAAGGAAAAGAAATCGTAACTTCCACTGTCATTTTCGTGGAAATCATCGTTTATTCCAGGCTCATCACCCATCTTTGGAAATGTTTGATGTGCATGATCAGCCTGTTCGCGCCAAACAGAGTCAATATCATCAATTACCCAAAGTGCTTCCACATCATAGGGGACAGTCATGGCATGCGGATTACCGTTCTCTAAATTACCGCCGATAAAACCTGGGAAATTTGGATATTTTGCCAGATTGGCAGCTGTACGTCGCGGATAGCCGCCAACGTTTTTGCCGTCACTAGAATCATAAGCATCAGGTGGTTCAACAATTAAAAAACCATAAAGTCCAAACTCGAAATGCTGAATGGTACTCCGATGACAATGATAGAAATAACTGCCGATATGATTAGGCTGCCATTGGTACGTGTATTCTCCCAACTCCATTGAGGTGTGTCCGACTCCATCATTCATGGCAGTAGGTTCAATTCCATGCCAATGGATTGAATGTGCAGGCTGCCCATGAGCCTCAACATAACTGTGAAAAATCACCCCGCGGGGTACTCGAATAGTTGCACCAGGAAAAGTCCCTTCCGCAGCCTCGGGAATATCAGGAAAGTTAATTAGAAAAAATCCAAGTTTTTTTCCATCCCACATCGTGAGATCTCTCCCCTTCATGAGGTGAATCCGTTGGTTATTTGGAATTGACATCGTTGCTCCTGGTATCGTTGCAGCAATAAACGCAGGCACTGGATTTGTCGGTTCCAAGAGCTCTGGTGTTGGCGGACTCTCCTTTGGCGGATCGAAAGATTTAACCCAGTGTGCTTCTTTGCCAGCCACTGATCTCCGTAGGATATGATGGCCTGGATTTGTGAATGACATAGCATTACTCCTTTATATATTCCAAATTTATTTTTACGAAAAATTAATGGCTTTCATGTTCTGTTCCAGCTGCAGGTCCAGTAGCGTCCGGACCATGATACGTTGCAGCTCCAGGGAAGGTGGTTACGCCACCAGGTGTGTTTCGATCACCGATGAATTCTAACCCACTCATCATTCCCATTCCATAGTTTCCACCTTGTGAAGATTGACTGGTCTCTGAATGGTCATGCATTGGGTAGCAGATTGGTGATAAAGGAACAGAAATATCAACATCGCCGGTTTTGGATCCAATTTTAGGGAAGTGGGAGTTCAACTCTTCCGTTGGCGGCCAGACAGGATGTGGAACTGATCCTTTAATCTCCGGATTTGCAATTGAGATAAGTGGTTTATCCGCAAGCCCAATCCCTCGTTCATTTGGAACATCTGGCGGTCTAGTAAATGGTACTACCCATTCAACAGTTTCAAGCGGTTTAACAGTATGAGTATCTAACCACGGTGGGTTGGTTTGAACAACACCGTTAATCCCAGTCACGTAAACATGATTAGCGTGAATATGCAAGGAATGCAATGACAAACCGGCATTTAATATCCTTATGACCGCTGGTTCTCCAACACGATGGTTTGGAGTGATATAAGGATTATGAGCAGCAAAAAATCCAGATTGACCATTAATCGTAAAGAAGTCTGGTTTACGGTTCAAACCATCTGGCCGGTATCGATCTCTTTGATACGCACTTATAAATTGCGCCGCTGGATAATCTCTTCCTGGCGGATAGTTCCCAACGTCAGCAAATAGACGGGAACTCACAGCATGAAGGACCCAGACATATTGTCTAAAAGCTGGTGTATGTGTTGCCTCATCACCCTGTTCCCATGATAATCCAGGGAAGTGGGTAGTCGTTCCGAAATCATCGAATAGCTGCTGTACAGCAGGGGTAGGTGTGGCATACGGTGTGAATTTATGCCCGGGAACTGCCTCATTTGGCATGACCACCAATGCGCCGTGAAGCCCCATAATCCGATTCACTGGCGCGTTTAGATTATCGTAATACAAAAAAGTCCCTGCCTTAGAGGCGACAAATTGTATCTTTTTTGTCGCTCCCGGTGGTATAGGACCACTGTTTACCATTCCTTCGATAAAAAATGCATGAGGTTCATCTAATTCATTGGTTATTGTGACCTTTATGATACTACCCACTGTTGTGAAAATATGTGGTCCAGGAATTTCTGCTGGGAAATTGGCTTCCTTATACATCCAGAAGTAGCATTGTGCAGAGTTATTTTCGTTATGAGTAATCATGTCCTTTACCGCATCTGTAATCGTAAAACTGAGTTCTTGAACCTGTTTAACTGCAAGAAGCGAGTTATTAGAAACCCATGCAGGTAACACACTGCCTACGACCAATGCGGCAAGACCGCCTCCTGCATACTTAACAAAATCTCTTCGTTTCATTTTTACCTCCTTTTACAGTCTAGAGAAAAGGTTCCTTCAAGCAAATGGCCTATGTATACCCGCTGTAATACTCGAGCCTAGCTCCAGGGATAACCAGTCCAAAGTCACAAACCGTTCTCGAAAAGACCTTAATTGATAGTTAAAATAGAAATCAACCTCATGTGGCTGGTACTAAATAACTATTCATTCTCTATACTTAAAATTCCTTTCTTTCCCAAGTGTTTCCTGCAATATTTTTATCGAGTAAATCTATATAAATATGACAAATTGCATGAGTCTTTCATCCTTGATGTAGGTATAAAGACTCAATAGAAAACGATTTTAGTTGATATTAATTTTTATAACGAACATTTTACAGCAGAGAAGTAAAATTAATGTCGGAATTTTGTGTAGCACGGGGTTTTTTTATTTAACAATGATTTATTTTTTCACAGTAAACGTGCTATAGTAGACTGACCAATTTATAGTTTCAATACATATGTAGTTTTAATAGAAGGATGACAAAATGACGAAGACAGTTGAGTATATCAAAGAGTGGCAGCAGGCTCTCCAAAATGAAATAATCTATTTAAAAAAATATGGCAGCAACAAATACAGGGTAACAAATGGCAGGCTGCTCTCCAATGATGGTACCTTTACCTACTATTTTGACACAGCCTTTTCCTTGAAAATTCCAGTTGGTTCTTCCATTACATTCGTGTGGGGTGGAATAAAGCAGGGAGGACGAGTTCTTTCCTCAGAAGGAAAGGGCATGATTGTTCAACTAGAACAATCGTTAGGTGATTTAATCCCGGAGGCATACATCTATCATGATCCTTGGGAACTTCTCGAACAACTCATTGAACGATTAGGGGATATTACAAAAAGTAAGCAAAAACGCATACGGGTCAATCGATTAATGAACCCTTCCATGCCGGCAAAACATCCCGAAGAAAAAATAAAAAGCAATGTACATGAATTAGTATTACGATCAAAGTACAATCCTGTCACCTTTGTATGGGGACCGCCTGGTACAGGTAAAACCTATACACTAGCACGGGTTGCTGCCAATAAATATTTTCAAGAAAAAACAGTCCTTATCCTATCACACAGTAATCAAGCGGTTGACGTATTAATCAGTGAAATCTCAGACTTTATCAAAAAGAAGGACCGCTTCCGGGAAGGTGACGTTCTTCGATACGGATATAATACGGGAGTGGCAGCTGAAAGTGAAGTAGCGCTTACGACAAATCAACTCCTTCAGAAACAGGAACACAATCTGGTTGAAGATAAAGACTCATTGATAGAGGAAAGAAAGAATTTAAAACAGGATTTAGCGAAGTCGTTTAGTAAAAGAGACTCCAATCAACTCTTAGAGCTCGAGAAGAAGATTGCAAGAATACTTGAGAAAATCCGTCAAAAGGAAATTGAATTTGTTAAGGATGCACTAGTGGTCGGATCTACACTTGCTAAATCAGCTAGCGATCCTGCTATCTATGGCAGGGAGTTTGACGTGGTCATACTCGATGAAGCGAGTATGGCCTACGTACCACAAACAGCTTTTGCAGCAACACTTGGTAAGAGGGTCATCATTTGCGGAGATTTTAAACAATTACCGCCTATCGCCTCCTCAAGGGACTCTCTTGTCACAAAGTGGCTAAAAGAAGATGTTTTTCACCGAGCGGGAGTAGTAGATTGGGTAGAGTCTGGAAAACTTCATCCCCATTTATTTTTATTAAAAGAGCAGCGGAGGATGCACCCGGATATCTCAGCCTTTACCAATCAATACATATATCATTCACTCGTGGGTGATCATGAAAGTGTTATAAAGAGCAGGAACCATATAGTCGACCAATGTCCTTTTTCAGGACGTGCATCCATTCTTTTAGATACAAGTTATATGGGTGCTTTTTGTATCAATGAAAAAAGTTCCCATTCGAGATCAAATATCTGGCAGGCGCTGATTTCTCTTCAGTTAATTCATGAATCTTACTTAGGTGGTGCACGGTCAATTGGATATGTAACACCATACCGAGCACAAGCAAATTTAATGGATCTCTTACTACACGACCTATATGAAAAAGAAGTATTATCTGCAGATATAATCTCTGCTACTGTTCACAGGTTCCAAGGCAGTGAGAGAGATGTTATGATCTTCGATACAGTCGATTCTGACCCACAGGAACGTGCTGGAATGCTGCTGACTGGCAAGGACAGTGAACGGTTAATTAACGTTGCGATTACCAGAACCAAGGGGAAATTCATTCATGTCTGTAATCATTCCTTTATCCGCAAGCATGTCTATAATCGAAAGACCCTTAGACAACTTGTCGAACACCAAGAAAAACACTCTCAAAGTGTAAGGACGAAAGATATTGGTACGTGGATAAAAAATCAACTCCCAAGATTAAAGTGGATACATGCACTTAAATTGGAGCAGGTTTTCAAGGACATAGAATTTGCTCGCTCCTCCATTGTGCTTTCCTTACCAGAAACTCATGTATTATCTGAGGAATGGAGACATGTGTTAGGTAACCGAAATCTGTCTGTCAACTTAACCATTGTTTCAGGTAAGTCTTGGCCAGAATTAAAGCCAGACAACTGGCAGGAGGAAGGGTTAACATTCCCTTTTATCATTATTGACCAGCAAATTTTGTGGCTTGGATTACCATTAGAAAGAGGAAAAGGGATTCAACCTCCCTATATCGCAGCAAGGTTAGACTCCCAAAAGGTATGCGAAAATTTGCTTGCACAGTATTTCACCGCTGAAATATAGAAATAAATAAATTTTCAAAAAACTACCTTGACATTTCTTTCTTTTCTATAGATAATAAATAAAATTACAAATTGTTAATGGTATGGGATTAGTAAACTTGTTGAACGTGAAAGAGAGTGAAACCCACAGGCTGTAAGGTTTCTCACGGGAAAAAGATTGAACCTGCCCTGATTACACCGCTTATGCAAACATAAGCCGTTTTCCCTCGTTACGGAATCAAAGTGGATGCTTTACGCATCAATGAAGGTGGTACCGCGGAAACGACTCTTCCGTCCTTTTTATAAGGACAGACGAGTCGTTTTTTTTATTTTTAAAAGAGGGGTAAGAGTACGATGAAGAAACAACTCGTGGTTGTAAAGATAGGAAGTAGTTCGCTAACAACAGCTTCAGGGGCGATATCTGAAGAAAAAATCCGTGATCATATCGAGGCACTAGCCTTCTTAAAAGAACAAGGCCATGATGTCATTCTCATCTCATCGGGGGCTATTGCTGCAGGCTTTGGAGCACTAGGCTATCCAACACGACCAAAAAGTGTTGCGGGTAAACAAGCTGCAGCAGCAGTAGGTCAGGGATTATTAATGCAGCATTATATTTTAAAATTTAAAGAGTTTGGTATTGTTCCTGCCCAAATTTTACTAACTAGAGATGATTTTTATAGCCTCGAGCGGTTTCACAATCTATACAATACGATTTCTGAACTGCTTCAGCGGGGAGTTATACCAATTATTAATGAAAATGATTCGGTGTCGATTGAGGAATTGACGTTTGGTGACAATGATATGTTGTCTGCACTTGTAAGTGGGTTTTTACATGCCAACGCTTTAATCATCTTAACCGATGTAAATGGGTTATATAACGGCAATCCAAACGTAGTAAAAGATGCAAAAAAGTATGATTTTATCCCACAAGTATATGATGAACTCCTTGAAGAAGCTGGTGGCAGTGGCTCATCGGTTGGGACTGGGGGAATGAAATCGAAGCTTCTGGCGGCGAAAAAAGCTCTCTCCTTCGGTGTCAGTGTCTTTGTCGGGACGGGGCGGGGGAAGGAAAAACTTTCGGCTATTTTAGAAGGTAACGGGGACGGGACCTATATTGGAGGTTCATTCCAAACCCAAATGCAAAAGAAGAAACAATGGATTGCGTTTCATTCACATACTGCAGGGATTGTTGAAATTGATGACGGGGCAGAAGCTGCCATTGTTACAAACGGAAAAAGTCTGCTGCCTGTTGGGGTAACGAATGTAATTGGTGATTTTAATGCGATGGATGTTGTCGAGGTCCACAATCAAAGAGGTGAATTGATTGGTAAAGGACAAATCTATTATTCTTCAAAAAATCTACAAATATTAAAAGGGTTACCTGGAGAGAAAACAAAAAACTTTTCAATCAATAAACGTGCAGAAGTGATTCATCGAAATAACTGGGTCAGTCTGTCAGAAAGTGAGGTATAGTATGAATGAATTAATAGAAAAAGCAAAAAAGTTAAGGTCAGCCTCGAAGGTACTTGCTATTCTCTCAACAGAAGAGAAGAATGAAGCCTTAGCCAAGATGGGGGATAGGCTGCTAAATGGTAAAGACTGGATTCTGTCTGAGAATGCGAAGGATATAAAAGCAGGTAAGGAAAAAGGATTAACAGACTCATTATTAGATCGGTTATTGCTGACAGAAGATAGAATCCAACAAATTGTTGAAGGTATTCGCCAGTTGATTAAACTTGATGACCCTATCGGTGAAACGATTGAAGCTTGGGAACGTCCAAACGGTTTACAGATTCATACTGTTCGTGTTCCGCTTGGTGTCATTGGTATGGTGTATGAGGCTCGTCCGAATGTAACCGTTGATGCGGGCAGTCTTTGCTTAAAAGCGGGAAATGCTGTTTTGTTAAGAGGCAGCACCACTGCACTTCATTCGAATAAGGCGCTTGTTAAGGTTATGCGTGAAGCTCTTGCTGAAAGTAAGATCCCAGCTGATGCTGTTCAGTTACTTGAGGATACAAGCAGGGAAACGGCTTCACAAATGTTTAAGTTGAATCAATATCTCGATGTGTTGATTCCACGCGGAGGCGCTGGTTTGATTCAATCTGTCATTGAAAATGCAACCGTACCTGTTCTTGAAACCGGTGTTGGTAATTGTCATGTATTCATTGATGAAACAGCGCAAAAGCAAATGGCCATTGATATTGCTATCAATGCAAAAATGCACAGACCATCTGTTTGTAATGCGGCTGAAACCCTGCTGCTCCATAAAGACTGGTTATATGTATCCGAGATTCTTCATTCTCTTAACGAAAAAGGAGTGGAGCTCCGAGGTGATGAACAGCTATCAACAGAATATATCTTTGTTAATAAAGCGACGGAAGAAGATTGGAAGTCTGAATTTTTAGCGCCCGTCCTAGCGGTGAAATTGGTTACTGATGTGAAAGAAGCGATTGGGCATATTGATCAATACGGTACAAAGCATTCAGAAGCTATCATCAGTGAACATGAGGGGAATGTAAAATTATTTTTCCAGGCAGTCGACGCAGCGGTTGTCTACCATAATGCTTCCACTCGTTTTACGGATGGGGAACAATTTGGTTATGGAGCGGAAATTGGCATTAGTACACAGAAACTCCATGCTCGGGGACCGATGGGGCTAAAGGCGATTACTACAACAAAGGCCATTGTACAAGGTAACGGACAAATTCGTTCATAATTGTGATAGAGAACAAGTTTTATTCTTGTTCTCTATTTTTTTTATGGAATGGACATTTTGATAATGTTGTATCATCGTCTCTAAGGAAGTATTGTTTCCATTCAAGGTTATCGTTTTTTCCATACGTATTTAAATCCGGATGAATGGGTACTGAATCATAGTTTACTAATCGTTCGCGTATTTTTGCTTTCATTTTTTCGGCATGTAAAGGTGTGGATGTAAACTTTTCTAAAACCCATCTAGGTGTAATCGCAAGCATAAAATAGGGGAAATGTCGACTATTTCTATATTTGTGGGATGGGGTTGCACAAAACATAAAGTATTGTTCGCCATGAAAGCAAAATTCCCACATTGGCTGAGTTGGGTCTGTAGGGATATGATTTGGCCATTTTACCTCATCCATTTTACTGAGTTGGTTAAGTTGTTCCCAAAACACCTGTTCAAATTGCTCTATTGAAGTTTGATGTTTCATTTCTTGAGGAGGCTCATAAAAAATAACAAGTGATGTATAGGTACCAATGGATTTGTAAATATTCGAGTAATCCTTTAGCAAATGTGCTAATTCTCTAGAGGAATGAGGATGGTGTGGACTCGATACAAATCCAAAGCAAAACCGATTCAGTTGATAGCCCATAGTTGCTGGGATACATGGAAACGGTTTATTCTTATCCATTATCTTCTCATCGAATTTTTTTATCGCCTCTTTTTTCCATGCTTCAAGGGATATTTGATGAATGTTTTCCTTGGTAACTAAATACATAATCCGTTCTCCTCTCGAAACTAGATTATGCGAGAGGAGATTTTCGAGTGAGTGTCCCAAAATGACGAGGTTTCTGTTATACTATGTATACAAACATACATTCCTATTTTAAGAAAGAAGGTGATATTCTTGTCAAATACCATTCAAATAGCGGTTAGAACGCTTGTGGAACATGTTTATAGCAGTGGAAGTATTGATTCCAGATTCCGTTCACAGTCCACGATGTTAGATGGAACGAGAATTCACCAGAAAATCCAACATACATATCAAGAAACTGACCAAAAGGAAGTCTATCTTCGTGCTGAAGTGCCCGTTAAAGACCTGATTTTTACAATCGATGGAAGATGTGATGGACTGTTGTTTCGGGATGGAGAGGTAATCATAGATGAAATTAAATCAACCTCCCAGTTGTTAGCTAATTTAGGAGAAGAAGGGCTTCCTGTCCATTGGGCACAAGCTAAAATGTACGCCTACATCTATGCCAAGGATCAACATTTGCAGGAAATCTATGTTCAACTTACCTATGTACAGGTTGAAAGTGATGAAAAGAGATATCTGAAAAAATGCTTTTCTTTTGCTGAACTAGAGGGATTTGTTAACGAAACAACAGCAAGTTATTATCCTTACGCAAAATTACTGTTTGAACACCGGAAAGAGCGGAATGAAAGTAGTAAACAATTAGTTTTCCCATTTGAATCGTATCGTGCTGGCCAGAGGAAACTTGCTGCTGGTGTTTATAAGACGATATCAGAGGAGAAGAGTTTGTTTGTAAAAGCACCGACTGGGATTGGGAAGACGATATCTACGCTTTTCCCGGCTGTTAAAGCACTTGGTGAAGGACACCTGAACCGGATATTTTACCTAACCGCTAAAACGATTACCCGGACGACTGCGGAAGAGGCTTTCGGACGAATGCGATCCTGCGGTCTTTGTGTTAAATCCGTTACGATTACTGCCAAGGACAAGGTTTGTTTTAAGGATGAAACAAAATGCCAGAAGGATTATTGTGAGTTTGCCGATGGATATTATGATCGGATAAATGGAGCCATCTTAGATATTGTAGCCAATGAAAGTGCCATGAATCGGGAGGTAATCGAAAATTATGCTCGGAAACATACGGTTTGTCCTTTTGAATTCTCGATAGACCTTGCTTATGTAGCTGATGCGATTGTTTGTGATTATAATTATATTTTTGACCCGCGTGTTTCCTTAAAACGGCTGTTTGAAGAGCAAAAAAAGTCCACACTTTTACTAGTTGATGAAGCACATAACCTTGTTGATCGCGGAAGAGAAATGTTTTCTGCTTCGCTAAACAAAGAATTATTTCTTCAACTGAAAAAAGAGTTTAAAGACGTAAATAAGGTAATATATGATCGTGCTGCAACCATAAACGCTTGGTTTATTTCCTTGAAAAAAAATAGTGGCAAGTTGAATGAATTTACTTTGGAGCAGTTAGACGAAGAGTTAGTTTTGTTATTAACCCAATTTAAAGAAGAAGCCGAAACACTTTTACTAAATGAAACGTCTCCTACCCTTTTGGAACTGTACTTCAAGGTGAATGCCTTCTTGAAAATAGTTGAATTACTGGATGAGCACTATGTTATTTATGGGGAGAAAATGAAGAACGATGTAATCCTGAAGTTGTTTTGTATCGATCCATCAAAACTGCTTCAGAAAATGGGAAAAGCCTTTCGCTCGAAAGTATTTTTTTCAGCAACTCTTTCACCGCTGCCTTATTATCAGGATATTCTTGGAGGGCAGGTCGACGATTATTTACTCTCGATTGCCTCCCCCTTTAACGAGGAACAGACAGATATTTTTATCAAGCCTTTATCAACTAGATATCGTGACCGTGAAAGGACGAAGGAGAAATTAGTTTCGGTGATTCATTCCTTGGTTCACAATCGACCGGGAAATTATTTAATCTTTTTCCCATCCTATCAATATTTGCTAGCTGTTTATGATCAGTTCACCCATGATTTTCCCGATATGCATACGCTGCTTCAGGGTGCAGGGATGTCCGAGGAGGAGAGAGAAGCCTTCTTGGAGGAATTTAAACCTAATCAAACAGGTACTTTGATCGGATTTGCCGTTCTTGGCGGTGTCTTTTCAGAAGGTGTTGATTTAAAAGGTGACAGGTTAAATGGAGTGGTGGTTGTAGGTGTAGGTCTACCCCAGCTTTGCTATGAACGCAATCTTATTAAGGATCATTTTAATAACAAAGAAAAAAACGGTTATGATTATGCGTATGTCTTTCCTGGCATGAATAAGGTTTTACAGGCAGGGGGACGGTTAATTCGTTCTGAAGAGGACCATGGGACAATCGTGTTGGTAGATGATCGATTTTTACAAAGGCATTATCAAGACCTTTTGCCACAAGAATGGAGAAGTTTTACGGTTATTTAGAGTCAAATTCGGTGAAAGTTTGACTATTTACTCTAAATTTCATAAAATTAGACTATATAATCTAATTTTGAAATGAGGAGAATTAAATGAGCTATCCTATTTCAATCTTTATTCTTGATGTTAGTAACTCTTCATCTGCAGACATGGGTGATGAGTTAACTGATTACCTAGATGAGATGGTAAACTGGATTAACACTTGGACTAAGGATAATGGGCATGTTAAAGTGAAGCATCGTGCGGGAGATGAAATCATCTTTGCGGGTTATGGCTATTCAACAGCGTATATTTTATCCTTTTTTATCAGCAGGATTTGGAAGTATCGTGAGCATACTCCTTATTTTGGCTTGTCCTTTGGTGATAGCGACAAAAAGTTAGAAGAAGTGGATATAGAAAAATGGATACATCCGTTAATTAAACAGGCAAGGTATGCGAATGATTTATTGAAACAAGAACAGGTGAGACCGTTATTCAAATTTGAACTTGATCAATTTTATCATAATGAATCTTTTTCATATAATCAGTTTCGGTCGGAGTTTGAAATATTAATGAATTCACTATTAGGTATCCAGATGACCCTAGTGAAGGAACAAACTAAGATTCAGGAGCAGGTTTGCACCTGTTATCTGATATTGCAGCAGCAAAAAGCTGTAGGCACACTGCTTGGTAAAACGGCACCGACAATCTCAAGTCATTATAAAAAAGGGAAAGTCGAGGAAATACTAAATGTTTTTAAAGTATTGACCGCTATCCTTGACTCGCTCCAAGATAAATCTTATAACAATCCAAAATTAATAACTTCTTCATTATTATTAAAAAATATTCGAAATCATCTAAAAGATAAATTTGATTTGTTACCTCAATGACTCATTAGAGAGGAGTATTCATGCTGCTATTAAGTCTAATTCTTGCCCATCTCATTGCTGATTTTTATTTGCAAACAGATGAAATGGTAATAAATAAAATAAAAAATATCAAGAAGCATGTCGGACACCATTTTCTTGCGAATGGACTCGTGCTATTGGGCTATTACCTAATAAACTATAATGGAACTAGTGTTTTTGGGAGTCTAATTTTTCCGCTGTTTTTTATTGTAATTAGTCATTTTATCATCGACATGTTAAAAATTAAACTCCTTGAAACAATTAAAATTAATAATGAAGAAAACCTAAAAAGAGTTAGTTTCTTCTTAATTGATCAACTGCTTCATGTAGTCAGCATTCTTTGTGCAGGACTGTTTTTTTTAGGAATTGGATTTGTAGAAATCCATGACTTTTTCCTAGGTGATGAAAAACTGTCCACTATTAACAAAGTGTTATTCATCGTCATTGTAATTATTATCGCAACAAGTGTAAGTGGCCACCTGATAAAAATCCTTTTAGGCTCTTTACCAAATCAGCTTTTAACATTTGAGGGTAAATATACATTCAAAAATGAACGGCAAGAAGCTCAATATGCGAATAATCATACAGGTAATCGAGCGTTGTCTGAGGAATACAACTATACAATTTTTAGCAAACATGATCTTTCTCGAGGAAAATTAATTGGCTATATTGAGAGATTACTAGTTTTAGTGTTAACGTTTTATAGCGCTTATCCAGCGATTGGGTTTATCGTTGCTGCCAAGTCGATTGCTCGGTTTAAACAAATGGACGATCGGAACTGGGCAGAGTATTTTCTGTTGGGTACTTTAACATCGATGTTTATAGGAATCACGCTTGGCATACTTTTACGAGAAGTGCTAACATAGCACCACTGATTAGGAATAATAGTGGTGTTTTTTTGTAGTTTTAATTTTTTATGTCATAATAACAGAAGGAGGAGGGAAATGAATATGCGTTTGGAAGGAAAGAAAGTTATTAGTCTTGTGCATCATGATTTTGAAGACCTCGAGCTATGGTATCCAATCCTTAGATTAAGGGAAGAGGGAGCAGTGGTTCATTTAGCAGGTGAGAAGGCTGATGAAGAATACATAGGAAAATATGGTGTGCCGGCTAAATCGGATTACTCTTATAGTGATATTAAAGGGGAGGATTACGACGCCATTTTGGTTCCGGGTGGCTGGGCTCCAGATAAGATTCGCCGATTTCCTGAGGTGATTTCACTACTTCAGCATTTCGAAGAAAACCAAAAGCCGATTGGACAAATATGCCATGCTGGCTGGGTTCTCATTTCTGCGAAGATACTACAGGGTAAGAAAGTAACCAGTACACCTGGGATTAAGGATGATATGGAAAACGCTGGTGCAACTTGGTATGATGAACCGGTTGTGGTCGACGGACACCTCGTCTCCAGCAGACGCCCGCCAGATTTACCGGATTATTTGCGAGAGTTTATTAAAGTAATCGAATAAAAATAAAGTGTCTTTAAGCATGATTTCTGGTCTTTTTAGAGATACTTATGGAATGAAATGCTTATTCTTGAAATGAGAGGGAGAATGCAATATGGCTAATATTGAAGTAGGCGAAGTGTTTACGATTAGTGATGAGACAGAACAAGAGCAGGAAGTAGAAGTACTAGCTTCCATCAACATAGAAGGCACCAATTATGTGGCTGTTGGGTTTGTGGAAGATATAAAAGAGGAAACGGAAGATGATATTGATATTTTCTTCCTAAAAGTGGACGAAGACGGAGATCTAACCGCAATCGATAGCGATGAGGAATTTGATAAAGTTTCTGCGGCTTTTGATGAGATAATGGATGAAGAGGAAGAGTAGTACCTCTTAATTAAAAAGGTGTAGAGAAGGTTATCCTCTACACCTTTAAACATTGAACTTTTAATTTACAATTTCATTTACAGACTCTTCTTCCTCTTTTGAGGGTAAATCCTGATGAATTCCATTAAAAAACACTTCCATCTTTACAGTACCATCTGCAGCAATAAAAGGTACACCCACCATCATTATATCCTTAGAAATATTGTATATTACCTCGATATATTCCGCCCCAAGAAAAATATAGCCATTCTTGAGTTGTTCATTTTTTACAGTTTTAAATTCTGTGCTTTTCAAATGATTAGAAACTATTTTGTTTTTTTCAGCCCCAAAAACTGGTTCAACAATGCAACCGCATCCATGTTCTTCGTCATTTTCTTCTGCTTTAACTACATTTCCAGGACCTGCAAGCATTAAGAAAACAATTAAACTCCCACATAATATCGATAAGAACTTCTTCATTCATTCTCCTCCTTTTTTCGGTCTACTTATATATTCCTTTATTTATCGACATTTTCCTGCGAAAGTTTTGAATATTTTCCGACAATTTCACTAGAACTTCTTACTCATGCTTTATTTTTAATTTTTTCAACCTATATTGAAGGCTTTGACGGCTAAGTCCGAGTACGTCGGCAGTTTTTGAAATGTTGTAATCATTTTTCTCCCAAACATGTTCGATATAGGATTTTTCAAAATAGTCCATTTGGTCCTTAAGGGAAGCAGTTATATCTGCCCGTTCTTTAAGAAAGTTGTCAACGGAGGTAGAGGCAGTGCTTCTGTCCTTACCCTGCATTTTGCTGCGGTATTGATAGGGAAGATGTGAATAGCGAATGGTATCTTCATCATCCAGAATAATATTCATGGCGGCTTCAATAATATGTTCAAGCTCACGAACATTACCGGCCCATTCATACTCCATAAAAGATTGTATCACTTCATCTGATAGCCCTTTTACGTTCATTTGAAAGAGCTCATTGTATTTCTTAAGAAAATGTTGGACAAGGAGTGGAATATCTTCCTTGCGCTCTCTTAAAGGCGGAATGAAGACAGAAACTACTCCAAGACGGTAATATAAATCTTTACGCAAATGATTATTGGTTACGGCATCAATTGGATCCTCGTTAATATTTGCTATTACACGAACATCAACGGGCGTATCCTTTGTATCCCCAACTCGGCGTATTGTTTTCTCTTGGAGGGCACGCAGCAGTTTTGCCTGAAGGTTTAGATTAAGTGAATTAATCTCATCTAGTAACAACGTGCCGCCATTTGCCTGTTCGAACAGCCCTGGTTGGTCGATTGCGCCCGTAAAAGCGCCGCGTTTCGTACCGAACAGAAGACTCTCAATTAAATTATCAGGTAAGGCTGCACAGTTTTGTGATATAAACGGACCTGAAAATCGATTGCTGGCATTATGAATACTTTGGGCAAACAACTCTTTACCTGTCCCGGTTTCTCCCACAATTAAGACATAGGAGGAGGTACGTGCTGCACGCTTTGCACCTTCGATCACTTCCTTGATGGAAGAACTTGTTCCTGTAATGCTATCAAAAGTATATCTAGTGGTGCCTTTAAGCGTGATATTCCCTTTTATTAAACGTTCCAACTTTGTAACATCATTGGCGATTTCAACTGCACCCAGCAACTCTTCGTTTTCATAAATAGGAATCGTATTGTTGTTGGTCGTAATTTCACGGCCTTTGTTATTAAAATAAGTTTGTTTTACATTCTTTGTCTCTCTTCTATCTTGGAGCGCTTTTACAAGTGTACTAGATTGATCTTCTTTAAACATAAAGACGTCTAATAAATTCTTATTCATTACATCCTGGATGTCCATCGATTCAATCTGGGCCATTTTATTATTATAGATGACCGTATTTCCCGAAGCATCTACTGCATGTACCCCAACTTCTACTTCGTCCAAAATCCTTTTATACATCGAGTTAAGTAACCGTAAATATTCGATGGTCATTTTCGTATTTTCCATGAAAGTATTCCCCTTATTGTTTATGTTTCTATTAAAACAGAAAATATAAAACAGTGCAAAATAATTTTGCGTTTCAAATAATTTAATTTTTTTGCGCAAAATTATTTTGCGGTTACTAATATAAATCCCTTAGTAATATAGCATTTCGTACTTGGCACGGAACTTGCATCAATACATTTTGTACAAACAACAAGGGGGATAAAAAAATGAAACCGTATACGCATGAACCATTTACTAATTTTGCAGATGAAACAAATAAGGAAGCATTTCAACAAGCACTTTCATATGTTCAATCCCAGTTAGGAAAAGAATATCCAGTTGTGATTGGCGGGGAGTCTTTTACAACTGATAAAAAAGTTCAATCTATTAATCCAGCAAATAAAGAAGAAGTCATCGGAAGTGTTTCGATGGCAGACCAAGAACTTGCAGAAAAAGCAATGCAAACTGCAATAACTGCATTTGATTCTTGGAAAAAATGGAAGCCGGAGCACCGAGCAAACATTCTATTCCGTGCTGCAGCAATGTTACGCCGCCGTAAACATGAATTCTCTGCTTATCTTGTAAAAGAAGCTGGAAAGCCGTGGAAGGAAGCGGATGCCGACACAGCTGAAGCGATTGATTTTATCGAGTATTACGGTCGTCAGATGCTCCGCATAAAAGAAGGTTCTCCTGTACAAAGCCGTGATGGAGAATACAATCAGTATCACTATATCCCACTCGGTGTAGGAATCATTATTTCGCCATTTAACTTCCCATTGGCAATAATGGCAGGAACAACAGTTGCAGCCATTGTCTCTGGTAACACCGTTTTACTAAAGCCAGCAAATTCAACACCAATTGTGGCTGCAAAATTTGTAGAGCTTATGCATGAAGCTGGCCTGCCAAATGGAGTATTAAACTTTGTACCAGGCAGCGGAGCTCAAATTGGGGATTACTTAGTTGACCACCCAAAAACTCGTTTTGTTTCCTTTACAGGTTCGCGCGAGGTAGGCTGCCGTATCAATGAACGGGCTGCAAAAGTTAACCCAGGACAAATTTGGATTAAACGTGTTATCGCTGAAATGGGCGGTAAAGATACCGTTGTTGTAGATAATGATGCTGATTTAGATTTAGCAGCAGCAAGTATTGTTTACTCTGCATTTGGATTTTCAGGTCAAAAATGTTCTGCAGGCTCTCGTGCGGTTGTTCATCAAGATGTTTATGATGAAGTACTAGAAAAAGCAGTAACCTTAACAAGAAAACTTACACTTGGTAACCCGGAAGATCTAGGTAATTACATGGGTCCAGTGATAGATGATAAATCATTTAAGAAAATCATGAACTATATTGAAGTGGGTAAACAAGAAGGCAGGTTAATGACGGGTGGAGAGGGCGATGACTCCAAGGGTTACTTTATTCAACCAACGATTATCGCTGATCTAGATGAAAATGCTCGACTCATGCAAGAGGAGATTTTTGGACCAGTTGTTGGTTTCTCTAAAGCACGTGACTTTGACCATATGATGAAAATTGCTAACAACACAGACTACGGTTTAACGGGTGCTCTTATTTCAAATAACCGTGAGCATATTGAACGTGCCCGTGAAGAATTTCATGTAGGAAATCTTTACTTTAACCGTACATGTACGGGAGCGATTGTTGGTTATCAGCCATTTGGCGGATTCAACATGTCTGGAACCGATTCTAAAGCAGGCGGTCCTGATTATTTACTTCTCCATATGCAAGCAAAAACAACTTCTGAAACACTTTAAGGGGGAAATGAAATGAATTCTACTATTAATAAAACAACCGAAATTATCGAACAAACACAAAAATTTGGGGCCAATAACTATCATCCGCTGCCAATCGTTGTATCTAAGGCAGAGGGAGTTTGGGTTGAAAGTCCAGAAGGAAACCGCTACATGGATATGCTAAGTGCATATTCTGCGGTAAACCAAGGACATCGTCATCCTAAAATCATTCAAGCCTTAAAAGACCAGGCCGATAAAGTAACATTAACATCCCGTGCTTTTCATAATGACCAACTTGGTCCGTGGTATGAGAAGATTTGTAAATTAACGAATAAAGAAATGGCACTCCCAATGAATACAGGTGCTGAAGCAGTTGAAACTGCCCTTAAAGCCGCTCGCCGCTGGAGCTATGATGTGAAGGGAATAGCTGAAAATCAAGCAGAAATTATCGCTTGTACAGGTAATTTCCACGGCCGGACAATGGGTGCTGTTTCGTTATCTTCTGACCCAGAATATAAGCGCGGATTTGGGCCAATGCTTCCAGGAATTAAACTAATTCCTTATGGAGATCTTGAGGCATTAAAAGCAGCCATCACTCCTAACACAGCAGCATTTTTGATCGAACCAATTCAAGGTGAAGCTGGAATTATTTTACCTCCTGAAGGATTCTTAAAAGCAGCATCTGACTTATGTAAAGAAAACAATGTATTATTTATTGCTGATGAAATCCAAGTTGGCTTAGCACGTACAGGTAAAATGTTTGCCACAGAATGGGAAGAAGTTAACCCTGACATGTTAATTTTAGGAAAAGCACTAGGCGGTGGCGTATTCCCAATTTCTTGTGTTGTTGCCAATTCAGATGTATTAGGAGTATTTAATCCTGGTTCACATGGTTCTACATTCGGAGGAAATCCACTTGCATGTGCTGTGTCAATTGCTGCATTAGAAGTAATTGAGGACGAAAATCTAGCTCAACGTTCTTTAGAATTAGGAGAGTATTTCCTAGAACAATTAAAAGCAATTACTAGTCCTGCAATAAAAGAAATAAGAGGCAGAGGTTTATTTATTGGTGTGGAGTTGACAAAAGATGCACGACCATACTGCGAACAGTTAAAGGAAGAGGGCTTATTATGTAAAGAAACGCATGATACCGTTATTCGCTTCGCGCCACCGCTTATCATTACGAAGGAAGAAATTGATTGGGCAGTTGAGAAAATCACTAAGGTTTTAGCATAAGTACTATATTACTAAACTACGAGGTGTCGGGCATGTCTGTTAGGACTGTGATGAATGAAATGTCAAAAGAACAGCAAAAGGAAAAAGAATCTTTAAACTTATTCTACTCTACGCAAACGGTCATACAAGAAGCATTAACGAAGTTAGGCTATAATAGTGAAATGTATGAGCTATTGAAAGAACCGATTCGATTATTGACAGTAAGAATTCCAGTTCGTATGGATGATGGAACAGTTAAAATCTTTACCGGGTACCGTTCACAGCATAACGATGCGGTTGGACCTACAAAGGGAGGCGTACGCTTTCATCCTGACGTGGATGAAGCGGAGGTAAAAGCCTTATCGATTTGGATGAGTTTAAAGTGTGGGATTACTAACCTTCCTTATGGCGGAGGTAAAGGCGGTATCATCTGTGACCCAAGGACAATGTCTTTCAGAGAGCTTGAGAGATTAAGTCGAGGTTATGTTCGAGCGATTAGTCAGATTGTAGGACCAACAAAAGATATTCCGGCACCGGATGTTTATACAAACTCACAAATCATGGCATGGATGATGGATGAATATAGTCGTCTGCGTGAGTTTGACTCGCCAGGTTTTATTACTGGTAAACCCCTTGTATTAGGTGGTTCCCATGGACGTGAAACCGCAACGGCTCGTGGTGTGACCATGTGTATAAATGAAGCGGTTAAGAAAATAGGAAAAGATCTACAAGGAGCTCGAGTGGTTATCCAAGGTTTTGGAAACGCAGGCAGCTACTTAGCTAAATTTATGCATGACGCTGGAGCAAAGGTGGTCGCTGTTTCCGATGTATACGGCGGAGTATATGATCCAGATGGACTCGATATCGATTATTTACTTGATAGAAGAGATAGTTTTGGCACCTTCTCACAGTTATTTACCGATACAATCAGCAATCAGGAATTACTAGAATTAGAATGTGACATCCTGGTACCTGCTGCGATCTCGAACCAAATCACCGAAGCGAATGCTGCTAAAATTAAAGCAAGCGTTGTTGTTGAGGCAGCCAATGGGCCTACCACTCTTGAAGCAACAAAAATCTTAACAGAACGTGGAATTCTCCTTGTTCCGGATATTCTAGCAAGTGCGGGCGGCGTAACAGTATCCTATTTTGAATGGGTACAAAACAATCAAGGTTACTATTGGTCTGAAGAAGAGGTCATGGAAAAGCTTGAGAGGGTAATGGTTAGTTCTTTTGACACGATTTATCAACAAGCTCTGGCCCACCAAGTGGATATGAGATTAGCGGCTTATATGGTTGGAATTAAAAAAGTAGCAGAGGCTTCACGTTTTAGAGGCTGGGTGTAGACTAAATATCTTAAAAACACTCTTTCCTACGAACAGGAAAGAGTATTTTTTGTTAAATTGCATTAATATTTTTTCATTTTGCTTTTACTTAATAAAGCGTTTTATTTGTTTTAATGCATCTTTTCGATTTGGATATCTAAATGGTAAGTCAAAGGTAGTCGTTTGCTTTAAGATACTTTTCTGATGTGAAAAAACATCGAAACTACCTCTGCCATGGTAGGCGCCAATTCCACTTTCACCAACACCGCCAAAGGGAAGGTAAGGCGAACTAAGGTGCATGACGGTGTCGTTGATACAGCCCCCGCCAAAAGAGATAGAATTTAAAATGGTTCCTTGGAATTCATTACTTTCAGAGAAAATATAAAGAGCCAATGGTTTTGGATGTTCGTTAATTTTATTAATCATGGTTAATTCGTCATCATATTCAAGAACAGGGAGGACCGGCCCGAAAATTTCCTCTTGCATTACCGGATCATCCCAAGTGACACCTCCAAGGATGGTCGGCTCAATCGTTAAAGTATCACTAGAAAAATTACCGCCATGAAGAATTTCTCCGCTCGAAAGAAGGCTAGTCACACGATTGAAATGACGTTCACTCACAATCCTCGTGAATTCACCGTTCTTAACAACCTCCTTATATAGTTCATTAATGGTTTCTTTGAATGTTCCTATAAACTCCTTTTTAATGTCCTTGTGGACATACAAATAGTCAGGTGCTACACAGGTTTGTCCAGCATTGATGAACTTACCCCAAGCAATCCGTTTTGCCGCTAATTTGAGATTGGCGTCATGATGAACAATACAAGGACTTTTTCCTCCTAGTTCAAGAGTAACAGGAGTTAAGTGCTTTGCGGCCGCTTCCATTATCACTTTTCCAACGGCAACACTTCCAGTAAAAAAGATATAATCAAACTTTTCTTTTAGTAAGAGTTGTGTGGTATCTGCATCTCCCTGGACAACTGTAATGTACTCTGCAGGGAAGGTTTTATGAATAAGTTTTGACATAAGCTTTGATGTTTCTGGTGTTAATTCAGAGGGTTTAAGTACAGCACAATTCCCAGCGGCAATCGCACCAATAACAGGAGCAATGGCAAGTTGTAAAGGATAATTCCAAGGCGAAATAACCAATACAACCCCGTAAGGTTCAGAATAAATATAGCCCTTCGATCCAATTTGAGTTAGGGCAGTTTTTACTTTTCTAGGCTGAGTCCAATCTCTTATATGTTTTAAAGTAAAACGGATTTCTTCTAACAAAATCCCCATTTCGCTAATATAAGAGTCAAAATCACTCTTATTCAAATCCTTTTTAAGTGCTGCCATCAGCTCCGTTTCATGTGAGCGAATCATGTTCCCTAAGGAAGTTAATGCTTCAATTCTGAATGAAATATCTTTTGTTTTTCCAGATTGAAAGAAATCCCGCTGCGCTTTCAATAAATGACTAAAACCTTCCATACTCCACCTCCTCAAAGATAATGATATTCTATCACATCTTCCTTTCATAACCAGATTTGATTTGAGCGAAATGGAATATTTTTGTATGAATAAAAATAATTGGAGAATACTATACCTAAACAGCAAAGAAGGAGATTGTAAATGTCAATCGAAAAAGGTTCAAAATATCAAATTTCTCAAAGTATAAAGGGGAATTTTAACTCAGCTGAATCACTAACCATAACCACAAACAATGGGATAACCATTCAATTTACACTTGAAGATGGTAAAGGTCATGGGTCCATGCCGTTGGATCATTTGAACTATTTATTAAAGAGATCCAACCTTACTCCGATTACCTCTAATAAAAGAGTGCTATTAGCTTCAGATAATGAAGAAAAAATAGGATAACAAGTAACCCTCCATGTTTGACAGGAGGGTTTATCTTATTCTTTTTCTTTCATTACCATTTTTAATAAGTAGGCAGCATAGGCTTCAGCAATTTCTTCTGCGCTCTGTGAACCATTTTGATCATACCAATCTTGAATCCAGTTAAGAGCACCTAAAATTATTAAACGCACCATTTTAACATCTACATGAGCAAACACTTGCGTATCTATCCCCTCATGAATGATTCTATCAAAATACTTTGAGTAGTTTTTTCTTAGTTCTAGAACTTCTTGAAGCTGTTCTTCTGTAAAATTATGATTAGGCTTTCCTAGTACCATGAACATTGATTTCTCACTTGTAGCAAGTAAAATATGTTCTTTAATCGCTCTACTAAGCTTCTCGATGGGATTACGATCGCTAGTAACAACTTTCTCAATTCCATCAATACAAATCTCCATAATCATTAGATGGCATTGGTACAAAAGGTCATCCTTATTTTTAAAATAATAATACATAGACCCTTTCGTCATTAGCAGCTTGGCAGCGATTTCTTCCATGGTAGTTCCTTGGTAGCCTTTTTCAGCAAGTACAGCAGCGGCTGAACGAAGGATTTCCTGCTTTTTTTTTGCCATTTTCTGCACTCTAAAAGACGACATCTATTTAACCTCCTAACGATCAAAGACTATTAATCTATATTTGAACTTACGTTTTGCTTTAACCCTTTGTTTAAATATAGGGTAGCGATTCTAAAAAATCAACAGTGTTACGTGTAAAATTTAAACGTAAATTCAAAAAATAAATCAATTGTATAATTTTGAGAAAATTGTTATTATTTAAACAAGGATGAAAGCGGTATCTTAATTTGATTGTATCTGGGAGGAAGATTCATGCGTGAAGTAGTTATTGTAGAGGGAGTTCGTACACCAGTTGGAAAAAGAAAAGGATTATTAAGTTCAGTACGTCCCGATGAATTGGCCGCAAAAGTGCTAAAAGAATTAGTGAATCGTGCTGGCATTTCTCCAGGAATCGTGCAGGACGTAATCATGGGCTGTGTTTCACAGGTAGAAGAACAAGGTTTAAATATCGCCCGTACGGCAGCTTTGATGGCCGATTTCCCTATCCATGTACCAGGAACCTCATTAGATCGTCAATGCGGTTCAGGTCAACAAGCCATTCATTTTGCATCTCAAGCCATTCTTAGTGGGGATATGGATATCGTCATTGCAGGCGGGGTGGAAAGCATGACACGTGTACCACTAGGAGCATCTCGTCAGAAGTCAAATTGGAGTGAAACTCTCACTTCTAAATATGAAATGATCCACCAAGGATTATCGGCTGAGCGTATTGCTGATTTATGGGGCTTTACACGCTCTCAATTAGATGAATTTTCAATAGAAAGCCACAATCGTGCCATAAAAGCACAAGAAGAAGGTAGATTTGATAGAGAGATTATGCCTTTAGAGGTTACTTTAAAAGATGGAAGTACGGTTGTCGTGAAACAAGATGAAGGACCTCGTAAGGGATCGACAATTGAAAAATTAGCTACGCTTAAAACAGTCTTTAAGGAAGATGGAAAAATCCATGCAGGAAATGCAAGTCAAATGAGTGATGGCGCTGCAGCAGTGCTATTGATGTCTCGCGAAAAAGCGGATGAATTAGGACTTAAACCTCGTTTCCGAATTGTTGCCCGTTCTGTAGTAGGGTCAGATCCAACGTTGATGCTGACCGGCCCAATTGAGGCAACAAGACAGGTTCTAGCCAAAGCAGGACTGACTATTGATGATATGGACACATACGAAGTAAATGAAGCGTTCGCTCCCGTTCCAATGTGCTGGTTAGAAGAAATAAAAGCTGATCACAAGAAATTGAATCCAAATGGGGGCGCCATTGCCCTTGGACACCCACTAGGTGCAACAGGTGCCAAATTGATGATTTCCATGATGCATGAACTGGAAAGAACAGGCGGCCGCTATGGACTTCAGGCAATTTGTGAAGGCGGAGGAATGGCGAACGGAACGATTATTGAAAGAATTAGTGAATAAACACTAAATGATAGGAATAAGCAGCAAAGAGAAACACTTTTGTTGCTTATTCCTTTTTAACAGAGAGGAGAAGGATTTTTGTTAAATGATATAGGTGTAATACAAATCACCATCCCGCTGCCTTTTCGACTAAATCATGTAAATTGCTTTTTGGCGGAAGGAGAAAAAGGATGGACGATTATAGATGCAGGATTAAATAATAAAGTATCAAGAGACATTTGGAGACCTTTACTAGAAAAGCATGATGTTACCGACATCCTCATAACACATTACCATCCAGACCATTTTGGCTATGCGGGTACACTGCAGCAGCTCACAAATGCAGAGGTATGGATGACTGAAATAGACGCTGAGGCAGGATTATCCTATTGGGAGCAAGATTCTTTAGAAATCGTAAATCAGAACTATGCTACATGTGGGCTTCCAGATAATTTATCACAGGTGTTAACAACAGATGAACAGGGTTTTAACCCTCAAGTTAAGCCTTATCCAACCGTTCAACATTACTTTGAAGAAGGAATGAAAATCATATTTGGTAAATACGAATATGAGGTTATTTTTACACCTGGCCATTCTGATGGGTTAATCACATTGTTTAATAAAGAGAATAGCCTCTTATTTTCAACTGATCATATTTTACCAAGAATTTCTCCCAATATATCCTACTGGTTTCGAGGGAATCGAAATCCATTACAAGCCTTTATGGATTCTTTAGAAAAAATTAAACGATTGGATGTTGACTATTGTTACCCTTCTCATGGAAAGCCGTTTAGAAATGCTAATCAACGAATAGAGGAATTACTTGCACACCATCATGAAAGATTAGAGGCTACGTACGATGCCATTACTAAGCCGGCGACCATTTATGAGGTCAACCAACAGTTGTTTCGAAACTTAAATATCCATGAAACCCGTTTTGCGGTTGGAGAAACACTTGCTCATCTGGAATATTTATTTTTAAACAATCAATGTAAAAAAAACCTTCAGTATGGTACCTGGTATTATGAGGGGATTTAGTATTGGAAAAGGGTGTCCAAAATGGACACACTTCAATTGCGTTTACTTTGCTTAAACCTCTTTGTTTGAATAAACGGCAATTAATACAACCGCTTTGCAATCGCCAACATTTGTTACGGTATGGGGAACACTTGCATTCCAGCTGAAGGAATCACCTTCCTCGAGGATTACAGAATCTTCCCCTTGCTCTGCCAAAACCTTCCCTTCTAGCACCAGATGGCATTCCTCACCTTCATGTGCGTGGGCGTCTCCAATAGAACCGCCCGGCGGAAACTCCACACTTCTTAAACTTAAGCCGCCCATCGAAGAGATGTTCTCAATTTTTAATTGATTAAACGTAGTCGTGGTTCTCGCATCTTTTCTAACCACGCGTAAATGTTGTTTTTTTTCTAATAATAAATAAGGTAAAGGTACGTCTAAATAGCTGGCAATGGTTTGCAGCGTACTAATAGATGGCGAGGTGTTGTTGTTTTCAACATTGCTAATAAATCCTTTTGAGAGACCTGTCCCTTCACACATTTGAGCTATGGTGATTTTTTTTCGATTTCTAATTGCACGAATTTTTGAGCCGATATCCAGTTTGATCACCCTTTTATGGTTTCCTAATATAGAACATATTTATATATTAGCAAAAATTCCATTGACAATCCACATGATTCGTTGTTATTCTATAAGCAACAAATGTTCATATTAAAAAACATTTTATTTTTTAAGATAATGTTTACTAATATGAATCTTTATTAACTATTACTATAAACAAAAGGGGATGATAGATATGAATGCACCGATGTTCTATGAGCTTCGTCGTCCAAAACAGATTGAGCCTGGAAAAAAATATCCTGCGTTGTTTATTATGCATGGAATTGGCAGTAATGAACAAAACATGCTGTCGTTGGTAAATGGATTAGAAGAACAGTTCTACATTTTCAGTATTCGCGGTCATCTCTCACAACCGCCAGGATTTGCTTTTTTTACCATTCAAGGGTACGGCAAACCACATCGAGAAGTGTTTGATGAAGGCGTAAGTCGACTGACAAGCTTTATTGACTATGCTTGCGAACAGTATCCACTAGATACATCTCATTTATACTTGTTAGGATTTAGCCAAGGTGCGATTTTAGCCATGACGCTTGGGCTAACATTAGGAAATAAGATAAAAGGCATTGTTGCGCTTAGTGGTTACATTCCGGCATTCGTAAAAGAAGAGTATGCAGTCAAACCTGTTGATAAGGTTTCGGTGTTTATTTCTCATGGAGAAATGGATCAAGTGCTTCCATTTGAATGGGGACTTGCCAACAACGAGCATTTTCGTCAATTAGGTGCCAACGTTACTTTTAACACCTACCAAGAAGGACATAGTGTTTCTTTAAGGAATTTGCAAGATTTTACAAACTGGTTATTACAGGATTTAGAAAAATAAATTTATTTAAGGGAGAGGTAGAAAATGATGAAAAAAATTGAGGTAAGTACATTAATATTAAGAGTAGTATTAGGGGTTACGTTTTTTATCCATGGATTAGTGAAATTCCAAGGCGGGATTGAAAATATCGTTGGCTGGTTTGATTCTATCGGCTTACCAGGTTTTCTTGCTTATGGTGTTGCATTGTTAGAAATGGTTGGAGGAATTGCCTTAGTGGTTGGATTAGGAAGCCGTATTGTGTCAGCATTATTTGTATTAATGATGCTTGGAGCGACGGTCAAAGTTAAATTAGCTGGCGGCTTTTTAGGAAATGGTCAAGGTGCAGGTTGGGAATTAGATTTAGCATTACTTGCAATGGCCCTATTTATTGCCATCAACGATAGTAGGATGTTTGCACTAGATAAAGTGTTTTTCAAAGGACAAAATAACCAAACACAATCACTTTAGTATAGGAGGGGAAAGTACAATGATGCCATCACTTTTTATCGCCCACGGTGCACCCTTGCTTGCCATTGAAAACAACGAGTATACTCAATTTTTAAATGAACTGGGTAAGACTTTGCCACGCCCCAAAGCCATTGTGTTATTTTCTGCGCATTGGGAATCTCGAGCACAGAAAGTTAGCGAAGTAGATCTATATGACACCATTTATGATTTCGGTGGATTCGATCCAGCGTTGTATAGAATTAAATATCCAGCTAAAGGGTCACAGGAGATCACTAAAGAAATAGTCGATTTGTTTAAAGCAAATGGCATTCCGTTTGATGTGGAAACGACTCGTGGATTAGATCATGGTGCATGGGTTGTCCTTCGTTTACTTTACCCAAATGCAGATGTTCCTGTTATTGCGATGTCTGTAAATCCTAATTTAAGTCCAGATGAACAATACAAAATTGGTAAGTCCCTTGCGGCATTACGTAAGAATGATGTTTTAATGATTGGCAGCGGGGGAACCGTTCATAATTTGAGAGCCGTAAATTTTGCAGACAACGGACAAATCGATCAATGGGCACTTGAGTTTGATGATTGGTTGGCTCACCATCTTCATACATGGGATACGAAATCATTGTTTAAGTACGATGCACTCGCTCCCAATGCACAATATGCCGTACCTCCATATGGAAATGAACACTTTATCCCCATTTTTTATGCCATGGGAGCAGCAGATGAAAACAAGACAGCAAAGTTATTACACCGTAGCTACCGATATGGAAACTTAAGTCACAGTGTATGGCAATTTGGATGATTACTAAAAATAACACTAACTCAGCGTTAGTGTTATTTTTAATATAGGTTAGAATAATTCTTATTAATTGAAATACACGTATGTTTTTTGATATAATTACTCGGTTAATAATATAAAGTATGTATAAATGTTAATAAGGTGGTATATATGAATCAAAAATATAGAGTGTTACTGTATTATAAATATGTCACGATAGAAAACCCTGAGGAAGTACAGCAAGAACATCTTCAGTTTTGTAATGAGTTAGGTTTAAAAGGCCGGATTATTATTGCCTCAGAAGGTATTAACGGTACTGTGTCCGGTACACCCGAGCAAACAGATGCGTATATAAAATATATGGATGAGCATCCGCTTTTTGCTGGTACAGTCTTCAAAATTGATGAAGCCAATGAACATGCCTTCAAAAAAATGCGTGTGCGTCTAAGACCTGAACTTGTTACTTTACGTTTGGAAGACGATGTTGACCCTCATGTCATAACCGGAAAGCATTTAAAACCGAAAGAGTTTTTCGAAGCGATGCAAAGGGAAGATACCGTTGTGATTGATGCTCGGAATGACTATGAGTATGATTTGGGTCATTTTAGAGGTGCGGTTCGCCCGGATATTTTAAATTTCCGTGATCTTCCAGACTGGATTCGAGAGAATAAAGAGCAATTCGAAGGTAAAAAGATACTTACGTATTGCACAGGAGGCATTCGCTGTGAAAAATTCTCAGGCTGGCTTGTAAAAGAAGGGTTTGAGGATGTTTCACAATTAGAAGGCGGGATTGTGACGTACGGAAAAGATCCAGAAGTGCAAGGTGAATTATGGGACGGACAGCTTTATGTGTTTGACGAGCGCATTAGTGTGCCTGTCAATCAAAAAGAGCATGTGGTAGTGGGTAAAGACTATTTTACTGGGGAGCCATGTGAGCGCTATGTGAACTGTGCAAATCCTGAGTGTAATAAAAAGATCCTCTGTTCCGAAGAAAATGAACATCGCCATCTAAGGAGCTGTTCACATGAATGCCGAGCACATCCAAGAAATCGCTATGTTGCACAGCACGGATTAACCGAAGAAGAAGTAAATGAAAAATTAATGAATTTAAAAGCATAAGAAAAAGGCTGCACGCTCAAATTATGAGTGTGCAGCCTTTCGTTATTTCTTTGCTACTACTTCGCTCGATTTAATCAATTCATCGTATATTACTGTTGTTAAGCTATGAGCACCTTTACTGTCATGACCTGCTTCCCACAACATCATCCCGCCAAAGCCATGATCTAGTGCTAAATTCGTCTTCTTCTGAATCGTTTTTACACCATTATAATGATAGGTGGTTCCGTTCATACTAACAGTATCATTCACTGCATTTGCAGGGTCACTGTTGACAATAGCAGCATAAGAAACCTGCTTAATGGCAGGGTCTTCTGGCTGAGCATAAAAAGGTACACCTAACACAAGCTTTTCTTTTGGCAGCTTGTTTTGATCAAAATGATTTGCCCAATAGTTTACTATTTTCTCCGTAAATGGATATGGTGACAGATTAGCAGCATTGTATCCGCCATCCCACTGTCCATCATACGCCATAATATTTACATGATCGACATTCGCAAAAGTAGAAGGTTCATAAACGACAAAGCCCATTTCGGTGCCTGTCACTGCATGAATTTTAGCATAGACGGCAATTGAAAGTTCTTTTCCTTTAGGGTGTAGCTGATCGCTTAATTCCTTAGAAAATGCAGCCAAATTCGCAGCGTCTGCTTTTGAACGAGGGTGCTCAAAATCGATATCAATACCATCAAGTTTCTCACGGTCTACAATACCTGTTAGTTCATTTACTAGTCTCGTCCTCGAGTCAGGATTGCTGATGGCTGCTTTAAAGGGCTCGTACGATTCTCCGCCATTAATATGAAACCAGCCGCCTACAGCCAAGATAACTTTGGTATTGTGTTTGTCAGCCTCTTTAACCATTGTTCGTAAATTATTGATGGCTGAATCACCATTTAACAAAATACCCCCATCTGGTGTTGGATGAGCAAACGAGAAGATGACATGTGTTAACTTGGAATAATCAACCACCTTCGGATCACGAAAATCCTGAACATAGCCCAATAACACTTTTGATTCCTCTATACTTTCCTCTGGGATTGCTTTTTCTTCGAGTGATTTTCTAGATTCTGATGCTTGTTCTATTTTAAGCGATTTTGACGCTTGTTCTGTTTTATTTGTTGAATAGAATACTCCTGTAAAAATTCCCCCTGTAAAGGTAAGTAGTATTACCAAGGCAAGGAGGATATTGCGCTTTTTCATAGTTTTTTTCCTCCCTATTAATCTCATACTTTTAAATTGTATCAAAAAATGAGAGGAAAAAGTGATGGTAATATACGCCTTGCAAATATATGGTAACTTACTAGTCCATATTTGTTGTTAATTAGGATCAAATATTGTCTAATAAAACTAAGACTTCTAATGTAAAGGAGATTTACTTCTGTGTGGGCTGTGGGAATAGGAATTATCTTACTATATAATTTATTGATTTTTTACGTTGGTTATAATATTTGGGTTTGGTTGAAACATATTAGTGGTGATCGTAAGAGTATAAAAATTATTTTCTGGGTTGTCCTTGTTATTTTCGCCTACTCGTTCGTTTTTTCACGTTGGTTGGATGAAAGTCTTTTCTTCACGTGGCTTGGTGCCATTTGGCTTTCGTTATTTTATTTCTTAATTTTGCTGCTTCCTGTTGCTAATATAGCCGTTTTCTTAAGAAGATTTACAAAAGTTAAGAAAGAAAAGTTTGTAAAATGGACTGGATATTCACTGTTGCTGATTATTGTTTGTTCCTTCTTATTTGGATTGTTTAATGCCTACAGTCCTTCAGTAAAATCGTATCAGATTAATATTCCTAAGCTGGTGGAAGGGAAACAAAGCCTTAAAATTATCATGGCTTCAGATATGCATTTTGGAGATTTATCAGGGAGCGGCCAGGCAAAAAAACTGGTTGAGTACATAAATTCACAACAACCTGATTTAGTCCTTTTTCCGGGAGATATTATCGATGACGATATTACACCTTTTCTTGAAAAAGGAATTCCAGAAATTATTAAACAAATCGAATCTCCTGTGTATGCTTCCCTAGGGAATCATGATCGGGATGATGTGGATCTTGTAAAGATTTTTAATAACAGTGGAATGAAGGTATTGGATGATGAGGTTCTGAATCTTCCTGAGGGAATTGTCCTTGTGGGCAGAAAGGATAAAGGATATCAGGATGTTGTAAGAGCGGAACTTTCAGACTTAATGAAGCAGGTCGATGTTAAGAAACCAGTGTTTCTTCTTGAGCATCAGCCTTATGATTTAGATATCGCCGAAAGAAATGGGGTGGACTTGATATTATCAGGCCACACACATCGAGGTCAGGTTGCACCAGGCAATCTGATTACGAATATGATTTTTGAAAATGATTGGGGCTATTTGAAAAAAGGGGAACTTCAATCGATTGTCTCCTCTGGCTATGGGGTCTGGGGACTTCCGCTCCGAATTGGAACACGTTCAGAAATCGTCCAAATGAACATAACTTTTAAACCATAAAAATTGCGAAAAGATCCAGCTGTTAAACAGTTGGATTTTTTCTGTTTTATGTTTTAATAAAATTGATAACAGATTGCCAGTGTTTTTTTATTATAATTTGAATACTATTAATTGATGACTGTAAATTTAATTACGAGTGAATGTAAGCGCTTTATTCGTGTAAAGGAGTGAAGGTATTGGAAAAACTAACCCCTTCTGAGGTACAGAAAAAGTTATCCTCCGTTCCAAACTGGAGATTAACAGACGAAAAATGGATTGAACGCAAGTATCGTTTTGGTGATTATTTAAAAGGAATTGATTTTGTCCAAACAGTTGCAAATCTATCTGAGCAGGTAAACCATCACCCGTTTATTTCAATAGACTATAAGGTCGTAACGGTAAGAATTTCGTCGTGGAATGCAAGAGGTTTAACAGCTTTGGATTTTGAATTAGCCACGAAGTATGATGAGTTTTATTTGCAAGTAAAAAGTTAATTTTCTTCTAGAGGGAGAGATTTCGATATGGGGAAAGCAAGGAAAATTCCGAGGCACTTACAAAAATATGTAGTCGATCAGCAATACGAAAAATACACACCGATTGATCATGCCGTTTGGCGTTATGTCATGAGACAAAATCATAACTATTTGAAGGATACTGCCCATCAAGCTTATGTTGGCGGTTTAAAATCTTCTGGGATATCAGTTGAAAAAATCCCTAATGTAACAGACATGAACAATGCGCTGGAGCCATTTGGCTGGGGAGCTGCGAATATAGATGGCTTTATACCAGGCGTGATCTTTTTCGACTTTCAAGCACATGGGATTCTACCGATTGCCTCTGATATTCGTAAACTAGAAAACATCCAATATACACCGGCACCAGATATTATCCATGAAGCGGCTGGTCATGCACCTATTCTGTGTGAAGAGAAATTCTCAGAGTATGTGAAACTCTTTGGACAAATCGGATCAAAAGCATTGGCAACAAGTGAAGAGCATGAATTATTTGAAGCTGTTCGGACCTATTCCAATTTACTAGAAAGCGGAAAGGCTACAAAGGAAGAAATTGAGGCAGCGAAGGCTAATTTTGAAGAAAAACAAGCTGCCGTTACCGAATTATCGGAAGCAGAACAAATTTCACGGTTATATTGGTGGACCGTTGAATATGGACTAATTGGCACTGTTGGCCATCCACAAATCTATGGGGCTGGTCTGCTTTCTTCTGTTTCGGAAGGAAGAAGCAGCTTAACAGATTCTGTTAAGAAAATTCCTTTTGACTTGCAACGGGTCATTGAAACCGGCTTTGATATTACAAAACCACAGCCACAGCTTTTTGTATGTGATAGTTTTGATCAATTAATTGACGCGGTGAATGAATTTGCAAAAACGATGGCATTTAATGTTGGCGGAACACAAGGCTTAGACAAAGCACTTCGTTCTAACCATACAGCTACTATACAGTATAACTCTGGCCTTCAACTTACTGGTACACTTCGTAGAATCATCAAGGATGAAAAAGGAGAAGCGATATACATCCAAACAGAAGGTCCTTCCTCCTTAGCGTTTGAAAATACCGAATTAGTTGGACACGGCAAAACCACACATCATGATGGGTTTGGGGCTCCGATTGGAAGAATAAAAAACATGAACAAGCCGAATGAGGAGTTTACTAATGTAGAGTTGGGAATAGAGGTAGGCAAGGAATGTATCATTGAGTATGAGAGTGGAGTTAAAATAATTGGAACGCCTGTACAATTGCTCCGAAAGCAAGGGAAACTCCTGCTCATCTCTTTTGAAAATTGTACGGTTTCATTAAGTGAACAAACTTTATTCCAACCAGAATGGGGTACCTATGACTTGGCGATTGGTGAAAAAATAACCTCGGTTTTTGCTGGTGCAGCAGATTCTGAACAATTCTATGCAGATTTGGAAGAAATAGAAACGAAACCACTTGTCAAAAGAGAATTATCTCCGTTAGAACAAATGTACGGGAAAGTTAGAAATCTTCGTGAAAAACCGGATTATGAAATAGAATCAGTCTTAACAGAAGTGATAGAAAAATTAACAACTGACTTTAAGGATGATTGGTTATTAAGAATTGAAGTAATGGAAATGTTGGGAAAACATAATCTGTTACCGGAAAAACAGTTATTGCTCAAAAAACAGCTTGAAGAAATTAAGCTTTTACACGAAGAGTATCCAGTGCTAATTGAAAGAGGACTGATGTTAGCAGGAATCTAGATTGGAGACCTAATGAAAGGTATTAATAATTATATGCCTCCGGTAACGGAGGCTATTTGCTTTTCATTTCTTTTAACAATCAAATGCGATATTGAATATGATTGGATAATGATGTTATTGGGTGGGCGGCTAAGGTATGGAAAGTCAACTAAAAGAACTTTTTGGGGCATGGATTCAAGCGATTGGTACCGTTATGGCAGCTGTAGCTAGTAAACCTTCATTAAACGAAGAAATCCAAGAAAGTCTTAACTTATGGGGAAATGCTCTACAAGGTACGGGAAACGCCTTACTTGCAGATGCAGAAGAGGGCTTTTCGTTAGGAAAGCTTGGTAATGAGGTTCAAGCGATCGGAAATACCACTGTGATAGCGGGCATGGTGTTACATGTAGAGGAAGAAACAAAGCAAATGTTAGATATAAATGGAAACTTGCTACAGGCAATTGGAGGGGGAATTGCGCTACCAGAAGATTTAATGGGTGCCCCCTCGCCCATTAGAACACTTAATATTGCTGGAAATGTATTACAAATCACCGGGAATTCATTACAGGCCAAGGGAGGAATGGAGGAACTAAAAAGTAATGCTGTAAAGGAAGATAGATTTAAAGGATATAAGGAAAGCAATCAATTTGAAACGATTACGCATAGCCAATCACTAGCCATTAACGGCAGTTGGATTCAAGCAGTCGGATCCGTTCTATCTGCAATTGCACAAACAAAGGAAAGTTTAGAGGGTAACAAGGAAGAAATATGATCGAACCGTGATAAGTGTAACAAAGGAAGGGAACACTTTTATAAATAAGAAGGTAAAATTAGGTGAAATATTATGAAATTACTTTGTATAGATGGCGGTGGAATTCGAGGAATATTTGCTATCGCCATTTTACAAGCATTGGAAGAAGATGTAGGGCATCCAGTTGGTGAATTATTTGATGTTGTTGCTGGAACGAGTACTGGTGCGATCATCGCTGCCTCTGTTTCCCTCAATAAAAATATGAAGGAAATATATGAGAATTATAGGCATTATGGTGAAAAAATTTTTACCAGGCAGGCAAAGGTTGGACTTTTTAAAAGCGTATATAGCGACCGATCACTAAGACATCTATTAAAAAAAGCATTTGGTGAAGTCAAACTAGAGGAAATAGCCAAGCCGCTTCTTATTCCAGCTGTGGACATTACCCATGGCAAACCTTTTATTCACCGCTCCAACTACGGACATCCTGATAGTAGCGATTTATCAATTAAACTTTGGGATGCTGTTCTTTCATCCTGCTCAGCACCCGTCTATTTTCCTCCTAACAAAATAGGAGATCAATACTTATCGATTGATGGAGGACTTTGGGCGAATAATCCCTCCTTAGTTTGTCTGACAGAAGCCATTCATTTTTTTCAGAAAGGTATGGAGGAAATTAATATCTTATCAATCGGCACTGGCTTACAGAATATCGATTTTACAAACGACAAGGAAAAGTATTGGGGAATTAATCAATGGCTGCCATTCCATTTTCCTTCCATGAAGGTAACACCTAAACTTCTTGATTTAGCCCTTCACTTATCATCCGAATCGGTATCCTATCATTGTCAGCTTCTTCTTAAGGAACATTACCTGAGAATCAATGAAGAATTAGGTGAGGAGGTTCCGTTTGACGAAGTAAAGTATATGGATGTACTAAGTGAGTTAGGTCGAAATCTTTTTAAGAAGCAGAAAGATGAAATTATATCATTTATTAGAAAATAACAACCAAGAACTTATATTATTCCTGAGGTGAAGGAAAATGTACAAACTGTTGTCTCATAATGACTTAGATGGTGTTGGATGTGGGATTCTAGCGAAACTTGCATTTGGGGAAGAAGTGAATGTCCGCTACAATTCAATTTCGGGCTTAAATCGTGAAGTTGAATGGTTTTTAGAAAATAATGATAAGAATACATATTTGTTTATAACAGACTTGTCTGTAAATGAAAAAAATGAACAAAGATTGGTGGAGTTTTTTCAAGAAGGGGGAAAAGTACAACTAATTGACCATCATAAAACGGCACTGCATTA
Source organism: Neobacillus sp. CF12 (assembly GCF_030348765.1). GTDB lineage: Bacteria > Bacillota > Bacilli > Bacillales > Cytobacillaceae > Neobacillus. Next base: position 430,003 of record NZ_JAUCEU010000007.1, read on the forward strand.
TAATGATTATGAATGGGGTCACGTTGTTGTTGAGGACGAGGAAGGAAAATTAACTTCAGCAACATCCTTATTTTATGAATTTCTAATTTCTCATCAGCATATTGAGGCAACAGATTCCATCACGGAATTTGTTGAACTTGTAAGACAGTATGACACCTGGGAATGGGAGAAAAATGGGAATCAGGACGCCCAACGTTTGAATGCCCTATTTTTTCTAGTTTCGATTGATGAATTTGAAGAAAAAATGATCACTCGTCTTAAGACTAGCGAACATTTTCATTTTGACGAGTTTGAAAAGAAAATACTAGATATGGAAGAAGACAAAATTGAACGCTATATCCGCAGAAAAAGGAGAGAGTTGGTTCAGACTGAAATAGATGGACTTTTTGCTGGTGTGGTCTATGCTGAATCCTATCATTCAGAGCTAGGTAATGAACTTGGAAAAGAATACCCTCATCTTGATTACATAGCGATCGTAAATATTGGGGGAAAACGAATGGGCTTTCGCACCATCCACGATCATGTTGATGTATCCGACGTTGCTGGACAATACGGTGGAGGTGGTCATGCAAAAGCATCAGGATGCTCTTTAACGGAAGAAGCATACAAAAACTTTGTGACCGAAACCTTTCATTTAGAGGCGATTCCAGAGGATGCCAGAAGAAATAGATATAACCTTAAAGCTTCATCCTTTGGTACTTTATATAAAAACAGAAGAGAAAAAATGTTCTTGCTTTATCAGGCAAATGAAAATGAATGGGTAATAGAAAAAAATCAGAATGAAATGGAGCAATCCTTTGCTACTTTTGAAGAGGGGGAGAGTTTTCTAAAAAGAAACTATGAAGTCTGGCTCGTAAAAGATGAGGACTTTGTTCACTACTTAATGAAACAAGTAAGAGCAAAGAGGCACTAAAAAGCCCACCTAAGAACATTTGTTCTTAGGTGGGCTTTTTCTCAATTCATTATTGTTTCAGTTGATTTAAATCCTCGATACACTCTTGAACTAAAGTAACTGCCTGGCTCATGGCAGCACCACCGCCAAATGCTGCGGTTACCCCTACTGCCTCTAGAATTTCTTGTTCCGAACAACCTTGATCAATACACCCTTTTGTATGGTAAATGATACAATACTCATCCTGCGTATAAAGACTAATGCCTAAGGCAATGAGCTGCTTTTCGCGCTGCGATAGTGCACCTTCTTTAAAACATTCCTCTGTAAAAGCATTGAAGTGCTTAGCAAATTCAGGCATTTTCTGAGTAAATACACCTAAACCCGATTTATACTCATGTAGGGCTGCTTCCGTACTATTTCTAGCTTCAAATTCCATTCTTCATTTCAGCTCCATTCTAATTATCATGAATCCAAAATTAGTATGAGCAAACAAGGAATGGATTAACCAATATTACAAGTCATTATGGTAGTTTTTAAAATAGGATGTTAAAGAGCAAGGGGGTCTTTCCATTTCCGGCACAAAGGCACTCAACTTCGTTAAAAAATAACAGGACTCAGGAAAATGGTGCTCTAAAAACCGGAGCGTTGTTGCATTTAAAACTTCTTTTCCTTTATAAAGCTTAATAACATGTTCCACCAATTGGTTAAATGAAAGTACGGTTCCACTCACTTCACGTGCAAAGGCGATTTGGATAGGAAAATGAGGTGGCATAAATCGTAAATAACCTTTTATTGCATCATTTTTTAACATATGCGCTGAAAAGAGTTTACTCAAAGTATCCACTTTTCCTTTAAGTATTAGCTCAATCCCATCTAGTGCCCGGTTTAATAATGCAGCATGACCGATTTGATCTTCTAACCATAAGTCTAATAAATCAACTAGTGGGAGGGGAGAGTAATCTGTTCCATTCATGTAGTATTGGAGAATCCTTAAATATTCACCGTTTTCACTCAATGTCCCATTAAAATAAGTAGGAGTTATGTTGATGAGTATTTTATTATTTAATTGTAAATTTAGGATTCTTCCTTCGAAACGGTAATAATCATAGGAAACCTGAGCGGAAAGTTTGGAAAACTCAACTAATTCCTGAGAATTCACCTGACTAGTTTTTGGAATTTGCTCGAGTCGGTTTCTTACCTCTGTAAATCTTTCGATATAGGCTACGGCTTTTTTCACGTGAAGTACTTCTACTGGTGATAAATAATCCCTAACAAAGATGGCATGATCTAAAAGTATATTTACCCAAAAATAATGCTCTTCCCAAGGAGTAAATGGATTTAAGTTTTTCACCGATAACCTCCTGTAATGAAGTTCTTATTCCTTATATAAGTTATTAGGATAATTTCTAATAAATGAATAAATTACCATAGTTAGCAAAAAATAAAAGAAAAAGATGGGGCGGATGCGAATGCGCAAAGATCGCAATCGCTTTTTGAAGGACATTAAACTGCAAAAAGAACCAAATTTGGCTGGAGAATCAATTCTACAGCAATTTATTAACGATTTTCATACTAGTTCTGATTTAAGTGTCACAGAGTTTCCGCATCTAACAGTAAAAATATATTACTTTAGTTATCTTATTAATAAGGATCATTATGAACAATTTTTATCAAACATTAGAACGATCACTCCAGAAGAGTTAGAGACATTTTTAAACCATTCTGAGTTTAAAGTATTAACAGATATGAGTAGTGTTGAAGAAGCAATTTTATCTGGAAGTGCTATTTTATTTACAGAAAAACAAGCATATAATCTCCCTTTTCAAGAGGGACAGGGTCGTTCGATTTCTCCATCTGAAACGGAAACGGTCATTCTAGGTGCGCATGATGCATTTGTTGAATCCATTGATGTAAATTTATCACTTATTCGGAAGCGAGTGATGAGTTCACAACTTAAGACAATCAAATTATTTATAGGAAATAAGGCAAAGAGAACAGTATATTTACTTTATATCGAGGGTATTGCATCTGAGAAAGATATAGCAGAAATTAAAAAACGAATTCTTTCGATAAAAAACGATGCAATTGTAGATACGAATATGCTCGTTCAATATATTGATGAACATCCCAATTCACCATTTCCTCAATTTTATACAACAGAGAGACCAGACGTAATTGCCTATAAAATGTTTGATGGAAAAGTTGTAGGGTTAATGGATAACAGTCCATTTGCTTTTGCTACACCAGTCAGTTTTTTTGATTTTATGGAATCGATGGATGATTTCGGTCAAAGATGGATTGTCAGTACTTTTATTAAGGTCACACGGTATATTGCTATTTTGGTTACCCTAATATTTACGGCCTTTTATGTAGCGGTTACTACGTATCACTACGAAATGATTCCGCAGGCATTACTTCCGACATTGCTGGAGTCGCGAAGTAAAGTTCCGTTTCCACCTGTGATTGAAGCACTTTTTTTAGAATTTCTGTTAGAGCTGTTAAGAGAAGCGGGAGCCAGACTTCCTACAAAGGTTGGACAGACGATCGGTATTGTTGGCGGTATAGTAATCGGGCAAGCAGCTGTGCAGGCAGGGATTACCAGCAATATCCTCATTATTGTGGTAGCCGCTTCTGCTATCGCGTCATTTGTGGTACCCAGTTATTTATTAAGTGCATCGATTAGAATTGTACGTTTTGGGTTTATTATCATTTCTGGGTTTTGGGGGAATTTAGGGATTATTTTTGGTATGGGGGTCTTGATTATTCATTTAAGCTGCCTGACCAATTTAAACGCTCCCTACCTATTACCGATATCGCCAATGTACCCTCGATTTTTTAAATACTCATTAATAAAGGGACCATTTAAGAAAAAAAGCTGAAAGGGGTTAACGATAATGTCAACGAAAGAACAGTTATCACCCTTTCAAGCTTCAATATTGATTTATTTAATCCAGTCTGGTGTTACATTATTTTCTTTACCCAGACTTGTTGCCGAAGCCTTTGGTACCAACGGATGGATTGGGCTTATCATAATTTCTATTATTGTAAATCTCAATCTTGTACTAATTTGGCTCGTTTTTAAATTAAGTAAAGGGAAGTCAATGTTTGAAATTATAGCCATTTTTCCAAAATGGCTAACCCTGCCATTTTGTTCGTTTATTGCTATCATATGGATGCTTTTAGGTGTATTTGTGATGGTGAAGTTTTCAATGATCCTTAAGATGTTGTTTTACCAAAATGTATCCCTTTTTTACTTCTTCTCAATGGGATATATATTAACCTATTTGTTGGTTAAAAAGGATCTCTATCAAATTGCAAAAGCAACGGTTGTTTTATTTTATTTTACCGTTTGGACTGTTTTTTTATTAGCTTTCCACCTGCCAGAATTCAGCTTTTTGCGGCTTACGCCGTTTATATTTAAAGGTGATACGGATATGTTGAATGGGGGGATGTCTATTTTCACAGCCCTTTTAGGCTATGAACTGTCCATCTTATTTATCCATATGATCGAGAGAAAACAATTAAAATCTCTTATAGCAGGAAATTCTATTACATCACTCATATATTTTGGAGTGACTTTCGTCAGTTTTGGCTTTTTTAGTTTCGAGCAGTTGTTAAAGGAAATGTACCCGGTCGTAACTTTGTTGGGGTATATATCTTTTCCTGTCCTTGAAAGGGTAGAGAATTTTACATTTTCTGTTTTTGGTTTAAAGGTACTAATGACGACGGTCATGTATTTATGGGGTGCAAAAGAATTATTACAGTACCAATTTATAAGGGTAAAATCAAACTTACTTGTAATTGGAATAATGATAGTAGTCTTCATGGCGTCTTTTATTCCAAAGGTTCTTAAAGATGTAGAAGAATGGTTAACGTATATTACCTATGCGGCTTCTGCAATTGCATTTTTAGTACCAATATTTTTATTACTAACCGTTCTACTCACAAAAATAATGAACAGGAACCCAGCCAATGAATAAGCTTTTTGGAATTTTAATAATCATTTTACTGACTGGATGTGCCGAGCAACGGATAATAGATGATTTAGCACTAATGAATGCGGTAGGCTTTGATCTCACGGAGAACGAAAGTAATCCCTTAAAATATACGGCTACTTTCCCAATCATAACAAAAGATGGAAACTATGATCGAAAAACAATCATTGTGGATGGAAAATCAAGTAAAGATGCCAGAGAAAAAGTAAGATTTAAGACAAATTTTAAACTAGAAAGCGGGCAGCTTCGTGTTTCTTTGTTTGGCCAGAAATTAGCGAAACAGGGGATGCTACCTTATTTAAATTCCTTAGTTCGTGATTCAAGTATCGGTACGCGATTAAAGTTGGCTTTAGCTGAAGATGAAGCCAGTGAAGTTCTATTGCTGCAGATAAAAAACGAAGGCCAAAATGCAACATATCTAGAACAGTTCTTAACAAAGTTGAATAGAGAAAATTTTAGAGTGAATTATAATATTTATCAATTTCTTAGAGATTATTATGACGACGGAATAGATCCAATTCTGCCCGTCTTTAAAGTTGAGAAAAACAACATAGCATTTAATGGTATTGGTTTATTTCATGAGGATAAACTTGTTGAAATACTTAAGCCATCTGAAGCCCGATATCTTTACCTATTTCGAGAAGAAATGCAAAAAGGTGTTTTTGTCGAACAGATCGATGTAGGGGAGGAAGGTATGGCCTCAATCATGCTTAATTACGAACTAAATAATCACCGAATTGAGGTTCACACAACACGAAAGAAGGCATCTATTTATATAGAATTAATCGGGGATGTTGTAGAATATACAGGAAAAGAGGACGTTTCCGATCCCAAAATACAAAAAAAAATTGAGAAGATTATTACAAAGAAAATTAATCAGGAAGGAAAGGAACTCATATTAAAATTGCAGAAACTCCAGGTTGATCCACTTGGAATTAATCGATATGTACGAAATAAAATGACCTACAAGGAATGGAAAGCTTTAAATCAATATCAAGCCTACCAGGATATGAATATAAATGTCGAGGCTAATGTTATTTTAAACAGTTCAGGAAAGTGGAAGTAGGACATAACAAAAAATAATCCACCAAGTGAGTGGATTATTTTTTGTCTAAAGAGTTTACGTATTCTTGAACCATTTCATTTGTAACATTTTTTCTAAGTGAAATGATTCGCAAATTAATTCTGTTCATTTTATTTGTCACTTCATTAATTTTATCTGTTGTGAAAGGTTTTCCTTGTTTGCATAATTCAACTGCTTCTTCAATGTATTTTTCACGCAGTTCATCCAAAGCTTGAAACTCTTGATAACTCTGATTTTGATTTTTCGCATGGTTTATTAAGTCTTTATGTACACTCATAATTCCACTCCTCAATGGTTGACTGATTAAATAATACCACAAACTTAAATACTCGGTGTTATTTAATTTAGAAAGAATAGAGGAGGAGAGGAGTAGTAGTAATAGGGGCTTGGTGGGATTTGAACCCACAAAATACTCACCAGTTAACGATAGTAACTGTTGGTTGCTCTACAATTGAGCTACAAGCCCTGTTTTTATTATGGTTTTAAAACTAAATATTATTCATCATTTCATTTTAGCTATTTCTTCCGTCACAACAAAGGCAAGATCATCGTTTCCAAACAACGCTAACACACCAAGTAATGTATCGTCTCCAATTTCTCCAGCTTCATCTTTAGGTACAACTAATTCCATAGCTTCTTTTAAAGCAATGTTTGAAAACTGATTAGGGTATGCCCGCAAATACAATTCCTCAGGATTTAAATCATGATTGATGCACCATTGAGCAAATACAAGAATCATCATTTTTTCCTCGCCTTGATAATTTTGAATAATTTTTTCTTCTAACTGTTTTGAATTCATTAAGAGATCTCCTTTAAAAACATCATAATTTAATTATATAGGAATACCTGATTCACGTAAAAGGAATATAAAAAAGAAGGGGAGTACCATTTGGGATAGGAAAAAGACAACAACTTTAGGAAAATTGAAAGTATCTTTAATACAGATACATAATTACGTAAAATATAAATTTGACGTAATTATATTGATTTAGTAAAATGTAGAAGTGAGGTGATTTTATGGTAAATCAGTCTAATCAAGAAAATTTCAAAAAGCTTCAGTCTCTCTTATCTGAACTTCCCTGGTATGTTGATGAGTACATCAATCATAAATTAAGAAAGCTTTCGACTGCTTCTTTGTTTAATTACTGCCATGATTACAAAATCTTTTTTAATTGGATGGTCAGTGAGCAATTATTTATCGGATCTGCTAAAGATATTCCTTTAGATCGATTAGAGCAAATGACGGTTCTTGAGATTGAAAGTTTTTTAAATTTCCTGCATTACGAATTAAATAATAAGGAATTAACGGTTAATCGGAAATTATCAGCATTAAAGTCCCTATTTAATTATTTGCAGAACATCGCAGAAACCCCTGATTTAAAGCCTTATATTAATCGAAATGTCATGGCGAAAATTGAATTTAATGAAGTTAAAGATAACATGGAAACAAAAGCTGCTAAAATGGAAGGCAAAATTCTTCTTGGTGATGAGTACGAAAAGTTTCGGTTATTTGTTGCACATGATTACGGTGATTTAATCAAAGATAACAAAAAACTCTTTAACTTTCATCAATTAAATAAAGAGCGTGATACCGCGATCGTATCTTTAATATTAGGTTCTGGACTTCGGCTTTCGGAGTTAGTTGGGATTGAATTAGATGATATTGATTATAAAAAGTACTGTGTTAGGGTTATCCGCAAAGGAAATAAAGAGCAATTTGTGTTCTTTAGTCAGGTTGCGATGGCAGATTTACAAGAATATCTATCCGTTCGAACGGCTAAATACCAGGTTGATAAAAATAATAAAGCATTATTTATAGCAGCATCGATTGGACCTAAAGGTAAAACGCGTAAACTCACCGCCAGAGCTGTAGAAAAACTAATTGAAAAATATGCAACAGCCTTTGGTAAACCATCGTTATCTGTACATAAACTGCGACATTCGTTTGCTACAAGATATCATGCTGAAATTAACGATGTACCAAAATTACGCAGGCAATTAGGCCATTCATCCATCCAAACTACGATGATCTACACACATATAAAGAATGATGATCTAAAAATTGCTGTTGATAAGATGGATATGCCGAAAGAACAATGAAGAAGTCAGCAATGATGGTTGCTGCTTCTTTTTTACATCAGTTTACATAATATTATTATGGTAGCAATTTTCGTTGATATCTCATAAACCAAGTATACTTAAGATAATGAGACAGAATCAAAATTTTGAGTTTTGAACTAAATTTAATCTTCCAACCAAAAGTCAAAAAACACAGGTTTCCCCTGTGTTTTTTGTGTTATTCGCCCCTGCCCTACTTGCTTTGTTTGTTTGTATGAACACTTGTATTAGTAAGATTCCATTTCCCATCTCCATACTTCCATGTTGACTCTACAAAGGCAATTGTATCAGCATTTGCAATCCCTGTAATTCTTTGTACCCCTTCTAACATCATCTCACCGGTCGTTAATTTAACTGGCTTTAGAGAATGAAAATCATTTACTGTCAATTCTGTGGGTTCATTCAATCTCCCTTTATAGTATAGTCCTAGTTTTTTGTAATATTTTTTCCGATCGTTCAAATCAAATAGATAGGTTTTTCCAGTCTGACCAATGGTTATTTTAGCCTTATAGCCATTTTCAAAGGTGCTGGCGATTTCTAATGGTTCAGGAACAATCAATTCTTTGGTAATAAAATCCTTAAAGGTATATAAATAATTAAGGGTTATCCCTCCGCTTCCCCCTGTTAATACATTTGAAAATAAATCTTTCACTCCATCCTGGTTTAGATCCACCAACTTTAATGATGCTTTCGATCCGCTTTCAAGTGGAATTTTGTACTGTTTATCATTCGTAGTAGATATATCAATATAAATTTCTTTCAAATAATTTTCTTCATCTTCATAAGGAACACCTTTTAATTGGATCCGTTCATTAATTCCATCGCCAGTAACATCAGATTCATGTTTTGAAATTGTGACAGTTTTTGCTTTTTCTTCTATAGCATGAACACCGGTAATCGCCGTAACAGACATGAGAAAAAATGCAGTAACAACTAAGAGCAATTCTTTTTTCATTCGTTTCGCCTCCAAAATCTGATACAGGTAGTATACCCAATTTTGGAAAAAACATGAAAAAAGACTCCCTTATTTAAGGAGTCTTCAACATTAATTATTCTTCCGTTTTTGCTGGACCTTCTACCTTCCAGATGGCTGTAACTTTACCGTTATCGTTTTCATCAAGGATAAAGGATCCGTTAGAATAACGGTCATTAAAGCGAATGTCTGCTGTTAAAACAGTTTCCGTTTTTCCTTTTTCCGTTTGAATGAAGACCGTATCTTCTTCATTCGCAACGACAAAGCCTACTATACGATGTGGATTTGCTTTTAACTCTCGTAAAATAACAACCCCCCGCTTAGCCCTTGTTGCTTTCTCAAATTCCTTTATCTTCATTCGCTTCACCGAACCACGTTGGGTAATGATTACAATGGATTCTTTATTCTCTGGAGTAAGGACTTTACCGCCAACAACAAAATCTCCATCCTTCAAATTAATACCTTTAACACCGGCAGCACGTACACCGACAATGCTAATTTCTTCTTCATGGAACCATAATGCATAACCAAAATGGGAAATCAAGAATAATTCTTTCGTTCCGTCCGTTAGATGAACATCAATAACCTGATCATCATCTTTAAGATTGACACCTACTAATGGCTTGGAATAACGTTGCGCTTTATACTGCTTAAGCTCTGTTTTCTTAACCATTCCATTTTTCGTAACAAATACTAGATAGTCATCAATCTCAAAATCTTTCACCGGAAGTACTTGAATAATATCTTCATCCCGTTCAATCGGTATGATATTGGCAACATGCTGTCCTATGTCCTTCCAACGAATATCTGGAAGTTCATGGACAGGACAATATAAATAATTCCCTTTATTCGTAAACAAGAGGACTACGTCCTTTGTGTTCACATCAAGCTTTGCTATTAAACGATCAGAGTCCTTCATTGCCAAGTCTTGGCCATTAGAAGCAGCGTAAGAACGTTGGCTGGTCCGTTTCACATAACCTTCTTTTGTCACCGTGACGATGACATCTTCACTAGGTACTGTCACTTCTAGATTGATTTTCAATTCTTCAATTTCTGCTTCTATTTTAGATCGACGATTGTCAGCAAAACGCTTTTTCACGTCTTTTAATTCTTTTTTTATTACCGATAATAGTTTTTTTTCACTTAATAAAATTGCAGTCCATTCTTCAATTTTATTAGCTAATTCTTCCGCTTCATTCTGAAGGGCAGTAATATCGGTATTTGTTAAACGATAAAGCTGTAAAGAAACAATGGCTTCTGCCTGTGCTTCCGTAAATGCGAATTTTGAAATCAAATTATCCTTCGCATCACGTTTATCCTTTGAAGCACGGATCGTTGCAATCACTTCGTCAAGGATGGATAATGCCTTCATTAACCCTTCTACGATATGTTGACGTTCCTTTGCTTTGTCTAGCTCAAACTTTGTTCTTCTCAGAACAACTTCTTTTTGGTGTTCAATATAAGCGTCCAGCATTTCACGTATTCCTAATAACTTTGGACGCTTTTTTGCAATTGCGACCATATTAAAATTGTACGTGACTTGCAAATCACTATTTTTATATAAATAGTTCAGGACACCATTTGCATCTGCATCTTTCTTCAATTCAATAACAATTCGAAGACCAGTTCTATCTGTTTCATCACGAACCTCTGATATGCCTTCGACTTTTCGGTCAAGACGGAATTCATCGATTCTCTTAACTAGATTTGCTTTATTGACTTCATAAGGGGTCTCCGTTACAACAATCTGCTGCTTGCCGCCACGTACATCTTCAATCTCAGCTTTGCTACGAACAATGATTTTTCCTTTTCCGGTTTCATAAGCCTTTTTAATACCATCTATACCCTGAATGATACCTCCGGTGGGAAAATCTGGACCCTTAATGACGGTCATTATTTCGTCAACGGTTGAATCTGGATGATCCATACGCAGGATGACACCGTCAATGACTTCAGCGAGATTGTGAGGCGGAATATCGGTTGCATACCCTGCCGATATACCCGTTGAACCGTTTACCAGCAAATTTGGAAACATCGCTGGTAATACAGTTGGTTCCTTTGAAGTATCATCGAAGTTAGGAATAAAATCGACAGTTTGTTTTTCAATATCCCGAAGCAGTTCTGCAGCAATCGCTGATAAACGCGCCTCCGTATAACGCATCGCAGCAGGAGGATCTCCATCCATACTTCCGTTGTTTCCATGCATTTGGACGAGGACATTTCTAACCTTCCAGTCCTGACTCATCCGCACCATTGCTTCATATACCGATGAATCACCATGTGGGTGATAGTTACCAATTACATTACCAACTGTTTTTGCGGATTTACGGAAGCCTTTTTCATGGGTATTTCCCTCTACATGCATCGCATACAGTATTCTCCGCTGTACAGGTTTTAAGCCATCCCTTGCATCTGGTAAGGCCCGTTCTTGAATAATATATTTACTATATCTGCCAAATCGATCACCGATTACATCCTCTAGAGGTAAGTCACGGAATTTCTCATTTGTGCTCATTCTTCAGATTCCTCCTCAGCGACCGTAATATTTTCATTTTCAAGGATCGTATCATCTTCCTCTAAACCAAACGCCACATTGCTTTCAATCCATTTACGGCGAGGGTCAACTTTATCACCCATTAGCGTGGTGATACGTCGCTCTGCTCTTGCCGCGTCATCTATTTTTACTCGAATTAATGTCCGAGTCTCTGGATTCATTGTTGTATCCCAAAGTTGGTCTGCATTCATCTCGCCGAGACCTTTATAGCGCTGGATAATATAGCCTCTGCCAACTTTCTTAATTGCACCCTGAAGTTCATCCTCGTTCCAGGCATATTCAATGATTTCCTTTTTACCCGTTCCTTTACTCACTTTATACAAAGGAGGCAGCGCGATAAACACTTTACCTGCTTCAATCAGCGGTTTCATATAACGATAGAAAAAGGTTAACAGTAACACTTGAATATGCGCGCCGTCAGTATCGGCATCCGTCATAATAATGACTTTATCGTAGTTTACATCTTCTACATTAAAATCAGAACCGACACCAGCACCAACCGTATGGATGATCGTATTGATTTCTTCATTTTTAAATATATCAGCCAACTTCGCTTTTTCCGTATTGATGACCTTACCACGAAGGGGAAGCACAGCTTGGAATCGTCGGTCACGTCCTTGTTTTGCAGAACCGCCCGCAGAGTCACCCTCAACCAAATAGATTTCATTTCTTTGCGGATTTCTAGATTGGGCAGGTGTAAGTTTCCCTGATAACAAAGCGTCGGATCGCTTCCGTTTTTTACCGCTTCTTGCATCCTCCCGTGCTTTTCTTGCTGCCTCACGGGCCTGGTATGCTTTAATAGACTTTTTAATCAACAACGAGCTAATATCAGGATTTTCTTCAAGAAAGTAAGTTAAATGTTCTGAGACCACTGCATCTACTGCCGATCTTGCTTCACTTGTACCCAATTTGCCCTTTGTTTGACCCTCAAATTGTAATAATTGTTCAGGCACTCGGATTGAAATGATCGCAGATAATCCTTCGCGAATATCTGCACCCTCAAGATTTTTTTCTTTTTCTTTCAAAAGGGAAACCTTGCGTGCGTAGTCATTAAATATACGAGTCATCGCTGTTCGCGAACCTACCTCATGCGTTCCGCCATCTTTCGTGCGGACATTGTTAACAAAAGAAAGCATATTCTCTGAATAACCATCGTTAAATTGAAAGGCAAATTCAACTTCAATTCCATTATGGGACCCTTCAAAACTAACCACTGGATGAAGGACATCCTTTTCCTCATTCAAGTACGAAACAAATGCTTCTATTCCGTTTTGATAATGGAAAACTTCATGGAAGTCATTTCGATCATCAAGGATTTCAATCTTTAACCCTTTTAAAAGGAAGGCAGATTCTCTTAACCTCTCACATAATGTTTCAAAATTATATGTGGTTGTAGAAAAGATGGTGTGATCCGGTTTAAAGTGAATCGTTGTACCAGTTTGATTGGTTTTACCGATTTTCTCTAATGTCGTAACCGGTTTTCCCCCGTTTTCAAAGCGTTGTTCATAAACAAAGCCATCTCTTTTAATTGTTACTGTTAACCATTCAGATAAGGCATTTACGACTGAAGCACCAACGCCGTGTAAACCACCGCTGGTTTTATATCCGCCTTGACCAAATTTCCCCCCTGCATGGAGGACTGTTAATATGACTTCAGGAGTTGGTTTCCCCATTTTATGCATGCCAGTAGGCATTCCGCGTCCTTTATCCATTACACTTATTGAATTATCTTTATGAATTTTTACAATGATTTGGTCCCCGAATCCTCCGAGAGCCTCATCGACAGAGTTGTCGACAATCTCATATACAAGATGGTGTAATCCGCGTGTATCAGTGCTCCCGATGTACATTCCTGGTCGCTTCCTGACGGCCTCCAGTCCCTCTAGTACCTGTATGGCATCATCATTATATTCAAAAGCTTTCTGATTACTTGCCACTAAAATACCCCTTTCATTCCCTACAACAGAAAAAACACATTCTAATTGCTATCTTTATAAGTAAATTTACATCCGTGTAAAAGGTTTTACCAATATTTAGAACGAATGTTTGCCGCTATAATTGTACCACATCTTCGCGGCGTCTATGCTTTATTTTAGCGATTTATTTCGATTTGGCAAATGTCTTATTTGAAAGAACATAATTTTGTAACACAATATTTGGTATAAAAATGTAAAAAAACTGCTAAATGTTAGCAGTTTTTTTACGGTAAATCTTATTTTGTTAAAGCATGTGCCACTTTTATGCAAAGATCCATAATCACAGTATATCCTTTTTCCTTTAAAAACACATATGCTTCTTCGTTCACTAAGCCCTGTTGTGCCCAAAAAACATCGGCGTCAATTTCATCAAATTCTTTTGCTACATCAAACAATTGCTCAGAACGTCGGAAAACATTAACAATATCGATATGTCCCTGGATATCCTTTAACGAAGCAACCGCTTTCACACCAAGTACTTCATCAACTGCGGGATTAACCGGAATAATTTCATATCCAGCCTTTTGCATCACCTCGGATACCATATACGAGGTTCTGTCTGGTTTATCACTTAAACCCACAACAGCGATCCGTTTAGACTTTTTTAATATAGCTCCAATTTCCTCAATAGATGGATTTTCAACCGCCATGTACACACACTTCCTTTATTTCCTAAATTTTACTATCTGTGTCTTTACTATATCATAAACGAATTATTTGCCAAAAAAAATTGCTCCAAGTTGGAAGAATCTCAAAAAAATAGACCAGCAAAGTGGTCTATTTCTGAGTTAAAGTCTTATTAGGGTCCATATTTATAGCGGTCCACGCTGTTTGATCTCCAAATAATCTTGACCAGGAAGCGACTCCTGCTAGTTGATAGGCAGCAGCAAGGTTCGCTCGTTTAGATAATGATAATTCATCCTCAATCCATATTTTATAGGTTGCCTTCTCTTCTTCTGCGTAATATTCAGCATAGTTTTGACCACTTGCTTCATCATACACAGGCTGCAAACCTTTTTCAGCCAGCCATTCCTTTACCTTCGTCATTGACATGGCCTGAGAGCTAACCGTTGTTGTTCCATCCTCATTTAGTTGTTCCTTCCAAAGCCTTGAGTATAACGGTACGCCAAGAACCAGCTTTTCTTTTGGAACTTCTTTCAATAAGTTTTGTAGGTTCGTCTCAACCCATGGCAGACTCGAAACACTTCCAGAAACAGGTGATGAACCTGAATGTTCATCGTAAGCCATGATAATCAAATAATCGACAATCCCAGCAAGTTTACTTCTTTCATAGAAGGATGACCAATTGTTGTTTTCACCTGCATAAAAGGTAATGTCCATCGAAACGACTAATCCTGCTTCATGTAAGTAAGGAGTTGCTTCGCGCATTAATTGTGTGACAAGCGGGCCATCTTCTTGCTTAACATTTTCAATATCAAAGTTAATTCCCTGTAATTGGTACATTTGACTGAAATGAAGTAATTGTACAATGATTTTTTGACGTGTTTCAAAATCTTTTAACGCTTCATGCGTCAGCACTGGATCAAACGAGTTAGAGAATAATCCCCATACTTGATACCCCTTCGATCGTGCCCATTGGCTATATTCCAAAGATGCTAGGTTATTGATACTCCCGTCGTTTCCAACCAAGGAGAACCAAGTTGGAGACACAACATTCACACCCATCATATCAGGGATTTGAGTATGATCAGGATTTTTTGTATAAACGGCTTCCCAAGTTAATTGTATGGGACCGTTAATCTTTGGTATTGTTATTGGTTCGCTCTGCTTCGAAATACTGATTGTTACTTCTTTGTTTTTTTGAACATATTTCTTGCTGATGTATCCACTGATTCCATTTTCTTTTCTAACTAAATAATAGTCCTGTTCCTCTCCTTCAATCATTACGTTTTCCTGTTTAGACAGTTGTGCTGTATAGGAAGCCTTCAAAGATGGCTCTGTTCGTAGTCTTAGTTTTTCAGGATGAACATCTTCTGCCGTTATTTTTCCTTGGATATAGCGGTCACCATTTTTCTGGATCCAAACGGCACCACTCTCCTTTAAAACCGAATATTGGATCGGATAAAAAGCGAGCAATGGTTCAATTGCCACAAATATTTGGCCCTCTTTTGTAATAATCGGTGATACATGAAGATCTACTGGTTTTTGATTTACAAAAAATGTTAAGGAATCCGTAGGCATCTGGATTACTTTTTCAGCCGTGGTTATGATGATAGATTTGGACTTTTCATCAAAGATTATCGTGTTATCGATCTTCTCTTGCATAAATGAAAGTGGAAGAAAGATAGAATCTCCTTGTAGAATAGCATTTCCCTGCTGACTACCTTCATAAAGTATCGGATTTTTTTCGGTAAAATAAGTTGCCTTTTCCTTTGAAGCAAAGGGATAAAATAAAAAAAGAATAGAAGAGGCAATCAATAAGACTGCGAACATCAATCCTCCTACGACCCATTTTGGTGATAAAGATTTCTTTCTGTGGTATTCAATTTGTGACATTATTCTTCCCCCTTATCTCTATCGTACGGTATCCTTGGAAAATTGAGAAGGAATTTTTTTGTACTTTTTGAATAAGTGAAAAGCAGTGATGGTGTTTTTTGCATATTACATGGTAAAATAATATGACCTGCATTATGAATAGAAGGAGAAATCGGTGATGGTTCAAATTATTCTAGTCCTGATACTAGCCTACTTGCTTGGCTCGATTCCATCAGGTTTAATCATTGGAAAAGTTTTTTATAAAACAGATATTCGGGAGCATGGAAGTGGAAATTTAGGTGGCACAAATACTTTTCGAACATTAGGAGTAAAAGCTGGTTTGGCTGTTACAATTGCTGACATCCTTAAGGGAACATTAGCAGCTGCTTTACCTGTATTGTTTGGACTCGATGACATTAACCCTTTACTTGCTGGTGTTTTTGCTGTTATCGGACATACCTATCCCATCTTTGCTGGATTTAGAGGCGGCAAAGCGGTAGCAACCTCTGGTGGCGTATTATTGTTTTGTGCTCCGCTCATGTTTTTAACTATTTTTGTCGTCTTTTTTGCCAGTCTATACATAACGAAGTATGTATCTTTATCTTCTATGCTCGCTGGCATTTGTGCTGTGATTTATGCTGTCATTGATTGGGACATCCCCCTGTTAATTGCCGTAACACTTTTGGCTTCATTTGTAATTTATCGACATCGCGCAAATATTAAGCGGATCATGAATAAAACAGAACCTAAAATTAAATGGCTTTAAGGAATCTTAATTGACTCCTTAAAGCCATTTTTTCATAGGAGTCTCCGCTGTAGGAACTCCGTTTTTATAATTTTAATAATGTAAAGGAGGATTTTCCCAAAACATCTTTAACATAATCAAGCTTTGTATGATCAAAGTAAACAAAATCCTTTTCATGAATCAGTATCTTAACCCCTTCAAATTCATAGAAAAGATCTCCAGTAATTTTCCGCTCTTCCAGAGACAGATTTAGTTTTGGGCCCCCTCAGCCAATCCCCATGCTTAATCGTACCAATAGTACCTCATCTGGAGCTTGCTTTTCCCTATTGATTATATCTTCCAATACACTACGAGCACTTTCCGTTATTTTGAACAAAACACAACACGTCCTTAATTTTTTTAAGTAAATGCTGAAAAAAGTCGAATAATAGCATATAAATATATTATAGTATTGGTAGAATGGTTCAAAATATTTTGCCTCAATCCAGCTTATTAAGGAGAAATTATGAAAAAGAAAGCCATTATTACGTCAGGAATCATCATATCTATGTGTATTCTACTTGCTGCAGTTCTCTTCATTCAGCAGCAAAATAATCAGGCCGCGGCACAAAAAGATCATCCTACAAAGGAACATCCAACTAGGCTGCAACCCATTATGACCAGAACTTTGACAGAAAAGTTGACCGTTGGTGGTATTGGTGACATTCTGATTCATGATAGGGTTTATCAGGATGCCTTTAACGGAACGCACTATAATTTCAATCCTATTTTCGAAAACGTTAAAAGTATTTTAGAAGCGCCAGATGTATTAACTGCCAATCAAGAAAGCATGCTAGGTGGAATTGACATTGGTGTTTCAAGTTATCCAATGTTTAATAGTCCTCATGAAGTCGCAGACGCTCTCGTCAATACTGGGGTGGATATCGTTTCTCTGGCAAACAATCATACGTTAGATAAGGGTGAAAGAGGAATTCTTTCTGCAACGGATTATTTAAATAGTATCGGCCTGCCACATGTAGGAAGTTTCTTAAATGAAGAGGATCGTCAAAAATTAAGAATCCTTACTAAAAATGGAATAAAATTAGCATTTCTGTC
Organism: Neobacillus sp. CF12; assembly: GCF_030348765.1. Classification (GTDB taxonomy): domain Bacteria; phylum Bacillota; class Bacilli; order Bacillales; family Cytobacillaceae; genus Neobacillus. The sequence goes on from NZ_JAUCEU010000007.1 coordinate 447,931, forward strand.
TTATACATACGGTACAAATGGAATACCTGTACCAGATGGAAAGGATTTCTTAGTCAATCTTATTAGTCGTGATATCATGAGTGAGGAGATAGCACGGGCTAAAAAAGAAGCAGATGTTGTGATAATGAGTATTCATTGGGGGAACGAATACCAACGAATACCAACAAATGAACAAAAGGACTTGGCAAATTTCCTGGCGAATGAAGGTGTAGATATCATTTTTGGTTCTCACCCCCATGTCCTTCAACCAATGGAGTGGATTGTCAGGGCAGATGGAAGAAAGTCATTCGTTATTTATTCATTGGGTAATTTTATATCCGGTCAAGTAAGGGATTATAAGGATATTGGCGGCATGGCTACAGTTGAAATTACAAAACATGTTACCGAAACAGGTAAAAGGATTGAATTGTCTAACCCAACTTTTTATCCTACCTTTGTATCTAGTCAAAGCAATAAGAATTATCGAGTCGTACCTTTGGAAAAAGCTGGTTCCTTCGGGCTTCAAAATGCTGAGGCAAAATACCAAGAAATTCAAGACCACATGACACAATGGCTCCGTTAAAACGGGGCCTTTTTATCCGTTTTTTGGAAGGATGTTTCTAAAATGAAACAAAATAACCATCAAGGTTCCTTTTTATCCATGCTGTTTATTTTCTTACTCTTTTTCTTCACAAGAAGTTATTATAGTTTGTTCTCTTGGTTTATCCTGGGCATATTGCTTTTACTAGCTTTCTTAAAGGAAGAAAATCGTTTATTTGCTTGGCTGATGATTTCTTTCTTTGGAGGAAGTCTGCTTCTCTTTTATGCGGATAAATTTATTGAAGCATATGAATTGAAGCCATACTATAGGGTAATTATTAACCAACTATTGTACATCATCCCAATTCTATCGATGTGTTATGTCATCAAGAAGTTTGGTAAAAAAATTAGTTTCTTTTTTAAAATGCCAGAAAGTGTTGGTAGAAAAAATTCTCTCTATTTCATTGGGGTTCTTATTTCTTTTGGGTTCATTTTATTTATTTTTACGAATGAGATTGAAATGGATATGAAGCTATTCCTCTCGCTTATCTTGTTCGCGATTATCCATGCAACCATACAGGAAGTGGTATGGCGAGGCATTTGGTTAACACAATTAACAGTGATTACTAATCAGACGACTTCGGTTCTGTTTACAAGCATTGGCTTTGCACTGAACACGACAATATTTGGATTTTCTATCGCTGTATTTCTTATGTATTGCTGTATGGGGTTCATATTTGGATTATTGACAATAAAGTATAAAAGCATCTTTCCATCAGTTATTACCCATACCTTAGTTTTGATCTTACTATTTCTCAATGGATTGCTCCAGTTGCCTATATAAGCAACATCATCGATATTTGTGCAGACTTTATTATATACTAACAGCATAGGCATTTTGAAAGGAGAAACAAATGAAAATCCAAATCAGCAGTGAAGCAGCAGGATGGTACAAGCAAGAACTCAATCTTAAAACAGGTGATTTTGTCCGTTTCTATGTCCGTTATGGGGGATGTAGTACGGTACAAAGTGGGTTTTCACTTGGCATATCGAATGAAGAACCCGTTGATATTGGAGCGAAGATAACCGAAGATGGGATTACTTTTTATATTGAAGAAAAAGATTTATGGTATTTCGATGACCATGATTTAATCATTGAATATCATGCAAAATATGAAGAGCCTGTTTTAGATTATAAAAAAGCATAATCAACAAAATAAAGCACACATGAACGATACTCATGTGTGCTTTTTCTATTGTTTACCCTCCAGCTGTTGGACAACATGTTCACATAATTCATGTGTCTGTAACGCATCTCTAGCTGTTACAGATGGCAATGTATCCGTCTTCACGGCGTCAATAAATTCTTCGATAATCTGTTCAAATCCTCTTTTAAAAAGAGTAGAATCCCAATTGTTAAATGATAGTGCGATTTCTTTCTGATCTCGATAAATCGTCATTTTATCTAAATCGTTGATAACTCTCTTCTCATCTGGTCCCATTACCTCTAATTTTTCTTCAACAGCCCCATTGTCACGGTTCATAATAGCAATGCCTGTCATATCTTTTGAAATAAATTGAACCACTACATGGTAAAGCTGGCCATCCTTTACCCTTCCATGAACGATTGTCTCCTGAATTTCTCCTTGAAACAAGTACCGCACCGTATCTAAAACGTGGATGAAATCATCGAAGACAAATTTTCGAATATCACTAGGAAGTGAATGGCGATTTTTTTGCAAAATAACCATATTGGGTTGAGTGATCTCAGTCATTGAACGGTAAAATGGAGCAAACCGTCTATTAAATCCCGTCATTAAGATAAGTTTTTTACTTTCAGCAAGCTCGACAAGCTCCTTAGAAGTCTCCAAGTGATAGGTGATGGGCTTGTCCACATAAACATGAATACCATTTTCCAAGAGTTCTCTAACAATATCCTCATGTGATTCTGTTGACGAATGAACAAAAGCGCCTTTTATTTCGCTGTCAATAAGGGAAGATAGACTAAAGTGTATGTGAGGAAAGCGATATTTTTTACTAATATCAGTTAAAACTTCAGTATTTCTTGTGTAAATATGAAACTCTATATCCTTATGCTCGCTTACAACAGGAAGATACGCTTTTTTGGCTATATCCCCAAGTCCAATGATTCCGATCTTAACCATGGTATCTTTTCCCCTTTTCATCTTCACCAAATATGATGATCCAAACCTTCTTTTTGTAAAATTTCTTTTTGTCTGTCTCCAATTAAATCGAAATGTGAATATCCGTCACGACGGTGGTGAATCCATTCTTTTCTTAAGCCGTACCTATTTCCCCATGCTGCCAATTTTTCAAGGTCATGACATCCAACCTTCGTAACGGTTTTGCTCCCAGGAAAACGATCATCCAGCCAATAGTGGGTTAAAAAGGCGATTTCACCATCATCGATTTTCTGTTTCCACTCTCTTACTTCCTGTCTTTTGATTCCAAACGCCATAAATTCACCTCAGGAACTCATTCTATTGCTTTTTCTTTATTTCTTCATACTTTAGGAACCATTCAGGAAATGCCTTTTTAAATGCAATCGGTCTAAAGTTGTCCTTTTTAACAACAATATGAGTTGATGTTCCTTCTGCACAAACTTCCTTGTCACCATTTATGATGGAATAGCCATAGACTGTTTTAAGCCCATCATTTTTCTCAATCCACGTCTTTACAAAGCCCCTATCACCATAACGTAACGGCTTTTTATAGGTTGCTTGGATATCATAAACCGGTGCAAAATAACCTGCGGTTTCCATATCTACATAACTATATCCAAGATCCTCAATCAATCCGCTTCTCCCAAGCTCAAAATACTTTAAATAGTTAGCATGATAGATGACTCCCATCATATCCGTGTCTGCATATAATAGCTGAATTTCCCTTGTAGAAGTAAATACATTATCCATTTCCTATTCCCCTTCCTTTAAAACCACGCGATTTTAATGCGCCATCTTTTTTAGCGCTTTTTCAACATCCTCACTCTCAATATGAATCGCTTTTTCTAGTAAAACCTCTTCTCCTGCTTCTCCCATGAGCCTCATTGCTTGTGCTTGTATCATTTCATCTGCTAGATTGGTGGCAAATCTTCCGTTTCCTTTGTAGGTGTGATTTTCAATGCTTTGTTTCAAAAGTGCTTTCGCAGCTTCACTTAAATGGTATTGAAAACCTTCTACATAGGATTCGATTATAGCTAGCAGTTCCACAGCCGAGTAGTCAGGAAAAAGAAAGAATTTCTTAAACCTAGAACGCAGTCCTGGGTTGCTCTCTAATAACTGGTCCATTTCATTTGGATATCCTGCAAGGACAACCACAAGATTTTCATTATGCTTAGTCATTTCATCAACAAGGGTATCTACTACTTCTTTACCAAAATCACCTGCTGTTTGGCTTAACAGTGAATAGGCTTCATCAATAAATAATACGCCTCCAAGAGCTTCTCGAATCTTTTTCTTTGTTTTTCCTGCAGTTTGACCAACATAACCTGCTACAAAGTCTGCTCTGCTTGCGACAATCAAATGACCTCTTTTTAACATACCGCATTCACGGAGGAGTTCCGCGTATATCTTAGCAACTGTGGTTTTACCTGTACCAGGATTTCCGGTGAAAACGGAGTGAACTTGAATCGGCACTGTAGGCAGGCCCTTTTCCTTCCTAAACTGCTGCATTTTAACAAAGGAAACGAGCGTCTCTAATTCTCCCTTTAATTCCGTTAAACCAATTAAACGTTCCAACCTTTCAAAAGGTGATTCCTGGTGATCATGCTTCTCCACTTTGAAATCGTCTTTATCCAATAAGGTGTAAGTGAATATATCATCATTTGAAATCGGATGATCAGATCCTTTTTTAAAAATCGCATCCAACACGATATTACGGACAGATCTCGCATTACCGAATGTATCATCGACACGTTCCTGTTCAAGCCGATGGTTAATTTCTACCTTCGCTTCCTCTGTAAGGATATAATCGTTCTCTGAGGCAATTTTTTCAGCGATAGAGATTAATTCCTCGTTTGAATAATTTGGTAAGTGAATCAGATTGGATTGTGGAAATCTGCTTCGCAATCCTGGATTGGCGTCTAAAAAGGTACGCATTTCATCCGGATAACCTGCTAAAATAACCGCGAATTTTCCGCCATATTCCTTGCCTGTCATGAGCGAAACAAGGGTATCAACGGCGGTTTGACCGTAATCATTTCCTGATTGGCCTTCTCGTTTTAAACTGTAGGCTTCGTCAATGAATAGAACGCCGCCAATCGCTCGTTCAACTACTGCGCGAACGTTTTCCTCTGTTTGGCCAACAAATGCCCCCACCAACTGTGATCTGTCTGTTTCAATCACTTCTGGACGCGGCAAGACCTCTAGTTCGTGATAAATTTTGGCTAATAAACGGGCAATGGTTGTTTTCCCTGTACCTGGATTTCCTGTTAGTACCATGTTAAGACTTAATTCATCTTTAATATGGAATCCAAGCTCTTTGCGATCTTTCTGGTATTTTAAAAATTGATAAAAATCATTGACCCGCTTTTTGACAACCCCCATCCCAATCATCTCATTTAATTGTTCAAGGGCATTTTCTGATGTCTGTGGAATGTCTTCTTCAACGTCAAAGTGACTTTTCCAGTCTTTTTTAATTTCATCAAGGCTGGACAAATGAAGTTTTAGATCATCATAATAGGTTGCCGTGTGAAATACACCTTTAATCGATTCTTCGTACTCCTGTGCGGCCTTTAATAGGTTGCCGCTAACTTCAATCGAATTTGACAGTAGTTCAGTGAGTTTTTTATATTGTTGCGCTAATTGCTTGTCTCCCAATGCCATGGCAAGATTCAACTTTTCAATTAGGTCTTCTACGTGATCATCGGCTTGTGCTAAGTAAGCTTTGCATATTTGTATGTATTGTTCAGCGACTTTTTTCTTTGCTGTTCGATTATCTGTTTCCCGCATTGCAGGAAAGGTTAAAACATCTAGTATATCTCTTTTCTTTTTCCAATCGTATTGAATGAAATAGGACTTTGCCTTTTCATTGTTAGGATGTAATTCCAATGCTTTATGCAGCCAAGCAGAGGCTAATGAATCATGCTTCTTTTGACTTAAACGTGAGAGTGCAGCTACCGTTAACATTCTTGATAGAAGTATAGGGTCTGATTCGCTCCGTATGGCAGTTAATAGCTCATTTTCATTGACGATAAAGCCTTTTTCATTCAGTTCGGTTTCCCACTGAATGATTGGTTCATTACCGGTTTTTGTTTGATTCGTTTGTTGTCGTATCAATAGGATCACTTCTTTTTTGAAATTTCCTTTTTATCTTACCACAACCTGTCCACCGACATGAAATTCAATGATTTATTTAAAAAAGGACCTGTTTGAATTAAACAGGTCCCGGTGGTTTTGCTTAGACTTCGTCCTTAATTTCTGAACGGTAGGATTCAATGCTTTCACGGCGTCTTTGGTTTTTTGCTTCAATTTGCTGGCGCTGTGTTTCACTTTCTGTAAATTGAAGTGATTCTTCCGCTGCCTCAATGTTTTCAATCGTATCATGAATCATTGACTGTAGCTTTTCTGCATTATCACTGCGGTCATCTGGTTTCGGTTTGTTATTGTAGGTCATCACAATTCCTCCTCAATGTGTTGTCAGGGTTATTACAGATATAGTTTGTAACGAAGTAAAGAAAATATCACAGAGAAATTTTGTTAGATATCAAAACAAAGGACCCGTTGGCTGCTGCCTGACGAGTCCATTACCATCTTTTTATTCACCTTTAGTTTGCATGACTTGTGCATGCTTACCAGATTTATCTTGATATTGTTTTCCTTTGTTTCCACCAAAGTTCTTGGATTTTGTTCCAAGATGATCTTCGCTGAAGCCTTGTTGACTATGTTTTGGATTACTCATGTAATATCCCTCCTCCTTAACATTTTGTCCGTTTTAAAGGAGGAACATGATTGGTAAACTATGTGAGTTATTCAGCTTTACCGAGGCGCTTTTCTTCTAGGCGCATTTCAATTTTTTCCATCGCAGCTCTATCTTTCAAAAGTTGACTTTTATTTTCGGATACCAGTTCTGCAAAGGAACGTTTTCTGGGCTTTCTCATGTATATCACCTTCCTTATTTCCTATTCTAACAGTTATTATGCCCGGAAACGGTTGCAATTATTACAACTTTTTGAAAATTATAAGAAAATAGTGCGTTAATGCTTTAAAGCATCCTTGAAAATAAAAAGACATTGGATTTTATCATCCAATGTCTAATTTAGATCCTTCGTGTATTGTTTCATTGCATCGAGACTCATCGCACCGATAAACTTATTTCCGATATTCCCCTTCGTATCAATAAAATACGTCGTTGGAATGGAAAGAACTTGATAGGTTTCGTTTACTTTATCTTCTGCATCTAAAGGTATAGGAAAAGTAATTCCATTTTCATTAACGAAAGCTTGAACATCTAAATGCGGATCAATGTTAACCGCTAATATAACAACATCGTCCCCAACTTCTTTATGAAACTCCTCCATGGCTGGCATTTCTGCTTTACATGGTGGACACCAAGTTGCCCAGAAATTGAGCATTACTTTTTTTCCTTTTAAATCCGAAAGTTTAACGGTCTCCCCCGTTAATGTTTTTAATTCAAAATCAGGTGCCTTTGCCCCTACTTTTAAACCACCCATATTAGCTGCTTCTTGACTCACGTTCTCGGGTTCAGCCTTTTTGTCCATAGCCTGCACAATCGCAACACCAAGTAAGGCTATTAGCACAACAACAGCAATTACTTTTTTTACCATACCCCCGAACCCCCTTGATTCAATAATGTACTACATCGATTTTACACTATAAAGTAAGTTGAAATAAAAGTTGTATATGCCAAATATGTGACAATTTACAATCAGTTTAGTAAAAGTATATCAGAAAAGCAAATTTTATTGATTCATGGCATTAAGAACACTATTCGTCACACGATCAACAATAAGTTCAATATCCCTGTCTGATAATGTCTGTTCATTTACTGAAGTCACTTTTTTTGCATGAGTGCCTTCTGGGACATCCACACCCAATGGTGATACTCCTTCTAATCCCATCATGGCTTTAATATCAATGAGTTTAGCTACATTTTCTTTGGAGAGTTCGCGATCGCCCCTTAATTGTCTTGAAATCCAATTAATCTTTGCCGTAAACTCTAATGATTCCATTAAGTAATAGGCGTTTTCTAAATTCTTCCCCCATGTTAACGCACCATGGTTTTCTAATAACACCCCCTGATGATCATAAACATGTGATTTGATTGCATTTGGTACCTCATCCGTTGATGGTGTTCCATATTGGGCTAATGGTATCGTCCCCAAGGATACGATTGCTTCAGGCAAAATCGCTTGATTTAAGGGGATTCCTGCGATTGCAAACGCAGTTGCATATGGGGGATGAACGTGTAAAACCGCATGAACATCCGGCCGTTCCTTATACACAAGTAAGTGCATTTTCATTTCTGTAGTAGGTTTATAATCTCCCTCGAGAACATTTCCTTCTCCATCCACTTTGACGATCATATCAGGAGTTAGAAATCCTTTACTTACGTTCGTAGGAGTAATCAAAAACTCATTTTCATCGATACGGACAGAAATATTTCCGTCATTAGCTGCTACGAAGCCTTTTTCATATACACGTTTCCCAAATTCGCATATAAGTTTTTTATATTTTATCTCAATAATCATCTAAACCCTGCTTTCTGTTATGAAAACATTGATATATTTAGTATACCCTTCTCCTTAATGATATTAGAGATTTATGCCTGGATAATATTAACGCAAAGTTATGAAAATTTGGTAAAATGTTAACACGGAAGGGAGTTGGGTTTATGAAGATACTCGTTTTAGGGGGAAGTCGCTTTTTAGGTAGAACATTTGTTGAGGAAGCGCAGATGCAAAACCATGAGGTGACTATATTTAATCGCGGGAATCAAAATGAGGGATTTCAGGATGTTGAAATTCTTACTGGAGACCGATTTGGAGACTTAAACGAACTAAAAAGCCGCTATTGGGATGCGGTGTTGGACACAAGTGGATTCATACCATCTTCGGTTTTAATGTCAACCGATTTATTAAAAGACCGAGTAAAGCATTATACATTTATTTCAAGTATTTCTGTATATCAAGATTGGGTTCAGGAAAATTTCGATGAAAAGTACCCTGTTTACGCAATGTCATTAGAGGAAGCGAATAAGCTTTCTAAAAATAGTAATGGATATGAGTATTATGGGCAATTCAAAGCGTTATGTGAAGTAATTGCTGAGAAAAATTTGCCAGGGCGTGTTTTGAATGTTCGTGCAGGGCAATTAATCGGACCTAACGATTATACGGACCGGATACCCTTTTGGATACATAGAATTGCAGCTGGTGGTAAGGTTCTAGCACCAGGGAATCCGAATAGACCTGTACAGATGATTGATAATCAGGACCTAGCCCAATGGATATTATCAATGATGGCTAGCCAATCAGCGGGAACCTTTAATGCAACCGGGCCTGATTACACCCTGACGATGGGAGAATTTCTCGAGAACTGCAAGAAGGTCACAGGCTCTAATGCAGAAATAGTTTGGTGTGATGAGAAATTTCTACTTGACCAAGGGGTTGCTCCATGGACTGAGATGCCGCTTTGGGTACCTGAAGAGTTTCCACTTGAACCCGAGCTCAATGAGCCATGGAAAGGTGCTTTTTCCGTTAATATTGAAAAAGCTATTGCGAGCGGGCTAACCTTCAGACCTCTGGAGGAAAGTTTAACGGAAATTTATGAATGGGAAAAACAACGTAATCTAGCTTCGGATGAATGGAAATCCGGGATGAGTAGGGATCGTGAAGAAGAATTACTTCAATTATGGTCTCGATCTAATGTGTAAAAGATGTTCGCAGATTATAATTCAATAAACGCAGAAAGAATAGCCCCCTTCTCGGGGGGCTATTCTTTTGTGTATTTTACATTAACTTTCTTTTTTCTTTTAATAGTGCGTTAAATTCACTATCTAATTCCATGTATTTAGGATTTTTTTGGTCAATGAGAGATAATTCACCTAAGATCGTTGCAATTCTATTTTCAATTATCATTAAAGTTTCTTTACTATCAGTAGGTTCAACACTATTTTTATTAAAGTACTCTTCCGGCTTCATTTCCCAACGCTTTATTCTCTGATTATCAAATACAAGCAGTTTATCACAAAGCTTATTTAAGAAATAGTAATCATGCGAAACGGTAATAATCGTACCTGCGAAGTCATTTAGTGTTTTTTCTAACTCTTCTCTACTTGGCAGGTCAAGATGATTGGTCGGTTCATCCAAGATTAGGACATCATAGTCTTTCATTAGCATGTCAACTAACTTCACTCTTGTTCGCTCTCCAAGGCTTAGAGTACCGATTGGCTTGGTAATAAACTGTTCTTTTAGTCCGAGATTAGCAAATAAGGTTCGCGCCTTTAGGATGTTTTCTCGGTCTGTAAACCCTAATGCCTCTAAAGCTGTTTTATCAGCGGGTAAGTTATCAACATCTTGACTTAGGTATGCTGCCTTTAACGATTCACTTTTCCATAGCTCACCCTTAGTAACAGATATTTCACCAAGAATCATTTTAATTAAGGTGGTTTTACCGCAGCCATTATCTCCTAATAAACCGATACGCTCTCCGTGATTGAGATAAAAATGAGAATCACGGAATAGAACTCTATCATTAAACGATTTCGTTAAATGCTTTGCCTCAATAATCCTTTTTCCTCTATTCCCTTTCGTATCAAACTGAAATCTAACTTTCGTCTCTTCTAAAGGTTTGTCGACCTTGTTTTTTTCAAGCTCACTTTGCAGACGTTTCATTTTGGATTTCACTTGAGCATCACGTTTCTTCGCCTTAACGCGATGGTATTCTTTATTTCCATAATCTCTTCCTTGTTTCGTGGAAGTCCTATGAGCTTTCTCGGACCAGGACGATAATTGCTCCATTTGCAATTCAATTTCTTCTTTTTTACGCTGTTGCACCTCATAATGATGCATTTGAGTTTCGTGTCTGTGCTGCTTTTCCTTCTGATAATCACTGTAGTTGCCAGAATAGAAGTTAATCTTAGTATTCTCTATTTCAAAAATACGTGTTACCGTTTTATCTAAAAAATGACGATCGTGAGAAATAATCAACACTGGACCTTTAAATTTTTCCAATTCCTCAATCAACCATTCGATCCCTTTAAAATCAAGATGGTTTGTCGGCTCATCAAGAATTAAAAATCCTGGCTTGGAAGCCCACACCTTGGATAATGCAAGTTTCAACTTCTCGCCGCCACTCAGATGGTTTAAACGATTCTCCTCCCATTCATACACCTTTTTTAGACCCAGTTCACTTGAGTGCTGCAATAAGTCTCCATCAGCAGAAAAGATATCACTGCCTTCATAATCAATCGATTGGGTAAGGTATCCAATCACTAATTCAGGTGATTTTTCAATGTAGCCTTTATCAGGTGAGAGTTTCCCTGTGATTATATTTGCTAATGTGGATTTACCGGTGCCATTGTAGCCGACGAGTCCAATTCTTTCACCATTTTTAATATCAAAGGAAACATCGTCTAAGATTTTTCTTAAATTAAATGTCATTTCTAATCCAGTTACTTTTATAATATTTTTGTTCATAAAAAAACTCCCTTCATTTGAACCTGAAGAGAGTGTTAAGTCACAAAAGTTTACACAATCATAAAAAAGCATATGTTAAATAGGCACAAAAAGGCTTATGTTAACTATGTTTTAATTAGAATTATAAACGTTCAGGGCTTAAAAAAGGATAGACTAATCCTATTCTTCAGGTTCATCATTTTTCGCTATTCGAATAAATGTTCTGAAAAAATAAGATTATAACTTCATTCCTCTTTACCATTCCTTTACGTTTGTTAGTTTTATTGTATTTTACCTCAACCGAGATTGTCAATCATTTCCGAAAAATTAACGTCTGAGTACGGCTTACCTGTCTCGATAGTATGTTTTAAATTGGATAGTGTATACGCTTGCCAATCCTCCAAATTTCTCAAGTCCCACTTTTCTAAGAACAACGTATATAAAAAGATCTCTCTGATTTTTAAAAAGATCGGAATCTGTTGAATGAGCTCTTTGCTGATATTGCGTTGCTCCTTATACCCATTTAAGAAGTTCTCCCAGAAAACTCTGCTGAATTCTTTGTCCTCTGGTGTAAACGAGGAAGCTTGCCAATTGGCATGATAAAAGGAAGCGGCTAAATCATAAGCGAACCAATGATAGGCACAATCATCAAAGTCAAAAATGGTCAACCTTCCTTCGTTGACAACCATATTCCCCTGATGGAAATCATTATGTATAAGTCCGAATAGGTCTGGAGTCAGCGAAAATCTCCCTAACTGATTCAATAGCTGTTTGTACCTTTCTGTTATAGGTTCTGAAGTGATTTTTGGGAGTATATTTAGTAAATCCGGTTGTTGTGCTGTCCAAATTGGACGATGTACCTTTATTTTTCTCCCAGCACTGTGCATCTTCCCCATTTCATTTCCCCAATGATAAAATAGTTCTTTGTTCCATACCTCACGATTGGTAACATCTATGGATGTACCCTTCGCTTTCTCGAATGCCACTACATAATGGTGATTGTCAATTGACTCAACCAACCTCTTATGAACGGATTTTACTGGTAATGATACAGGCAAACCATATTCATATAACTCGCATATAACTGCTAATTCATTAATAATATCTTTTTGCTTTCTTCTACCAGAAGGTGAAACTCTGAAGATTAAATTACCGGAGGAATAGACTTTATTATGAAAGCCATCTTTCATTTCGACAAGTTCACCTTCTATATGGTCGTATAAATGTAAAATAGAATCGGTCAACATTTTTATCTCTCTTTCTAGATAATCACTATTTTAATTTGTTATAAATTTTATCCGCATAACTTTCAAATCGAGAACTTGAAGTGGTTCCTCTTTTTTCAAGTATTCTCTCCATCTCCATCCTTTTTTTTCCTAATTTTGCTTGAAGGCGTTTTTTCTCTTCTTCGTCTGTTGAACTCTCTAACAATTCTTCTATTCTAAAAATTTCTTTTTTTAAATCCTCAGGTGTATAGCCAGAATTTTTTAGGACACGATACGCCATTTTCCATTCTTCAGACATTCCTGGAAAGTCATCTCTTAATTCTAGAGGCTTTCCCATTCCAGGGAGATTATCGAGATCATTCTTCTTTATTGCTTCCTTAATTTTATCTTCAGCAATTTTTGAAAAATTCATTTACATCGCACCCTTCGCTCTACAAGTAAATAGTTTATTTTTCACTAAAATATATGTTATTACCCGGAAAAAAACCACCATGCAAAGCTGCATGGTGGTTTGAATATTATGCTTCTTGTAATTTTTCGCGAAGTACCATTGGAAGGATACCGCCATGACGATAGTAATCAATTTCAACTTCAGAATCGAAGCGAACGAGTACTTCAAATTCCTTCTTGTTACCAGCTTCATCAGTAGCTGTAACTTTTAGTAAATCACGTGGTCTAACGTTTTCATCGACTTGTACATCGATTGTTTCTTTACCAGTTAAGCCAAGTGTTTCAGCACTTTCGCCATCTTTAAATTGAAGTGGAAGAACGCCCATTAACACAAGGTTTGAACGGTGAATACGCTCGAAGCTTTCAGCAAGAACTGTTTTAATGCCAAGAAGGTTGGTACCTTTTGCAGCCCAGTCACGTGAAGAACCCATACCGTAATCTTTACCAGCAAGAACAATTAGTCCAGTACCGTTTTCTTTGTACTTCATGCAAGCATCATAAATTGGTGTCACTTCGCCTGTTGGCCAGTAAGTGGTTACTCCACCTTCAGTGCCTGGAGCGATTTGGTTACGGATACGAATGTTTGCAAATGTTCCTCGCATCATAACTTCGTGGTTACCACGACGAGAACCGTAAGAGTTAAAGTCACGAGGCTGAACACCTTTTTCAAGTAGATACTTACCAGCTGGAGTGTTCTTACCAATTGCTCCTGCAGGTGAAATATGGTCAGTTGTTACAGAATCCCCAAATTTCGCTACTACACGTAGGTTTGTTAATGGTTCCACTGTACCTGGTTCAGGTGATAAACCTTCAAAGAATGGTGGGTTTGCAATATAAGTGGAATCTTCATCCCATGTATATAATGGCTCATTGCTCGTTTTGATTTCGTTCCAACGCTCGTTGTCACCGAACACGTTCGCATATTCTCTGCGGAATAGTTCAGGAGTAACAGTACGTTTAACTACATCATTAACTTCAGCAGTTGATGGCCAAATATCCTTGAAAAATACATCGTTACCATCTTTATCTTTACCGATTGCTTCAGAAGCAAAATCAATGTTCACAGTACCAGCTAATGCATAAGCAACAACTAGTGGTGGTGAAGCAAGGTAGTTACCTTTTACAAGCGGGTGAATACGTCCTTCAAAGTTACGGTTACCTGAGAGTACAGATGTAACTAATAGATCATTTTCAGCGATTGTTTTTTCAATTTCTTCTTTTAATGGACCGGAGTTACCGATACAAGTTGTACAGCCGTAACCAACAAGGTTGAAGCCGATTTCCTCTAGGTATGGAAGTAATCCAGAATCACGAAGATATCCTGTTACCACCTTAGATCCTGGTGCTAAAGATGTTTTAACAAACTTAGGAACTTCCATTCCAAGTTCAACAGCTTTCTTCGCAACAAGACCTGCCCCAACTAGAACGTAAGGGTTAGATGTGTTTGTACAGCTAGTGATAGAAGCAATTGCAACTGCACCAGTTTTAATGGTTGTTTCGTCTCCATTTTGGAAATTAACGACAGCAGACTTTTCAAGCTCATCCGCTTGTAAGCCGAAGCCTTGGTTCCCTTGTGGTGCTGAAACAGCCTTAACGAATTCTTCTTTCATTTTTGAAAGTGGAATTAAATCTTGTGGACGCTTAGGACCTGAAAGATTTGCCTCGATAACGGAAAGATCAATTTCAACCACATTTGTATAAACTGGCTCTAAAGCAGGATCAAAGAATAATCCATTTGCTTTGCAGTATTGTTCAACTACATTGATATGTTCTTCTTCACGGCCAGTTAAACGCATATATGCAAGAGATTCATCATCAATTGGGAAGAATCCACATGTAGCACCATATTCAGGAGCCATGTTCGCAATGGTTGCACGGTCTGCTAATGGAAGTACAGATACTCCAGGACCGAAGAATTCAACAAATTTGCCAACTACACCTTTGCTGCGAAGAACTTGTGTTACTTTTAGAGCTAAGTCTGTTGCAGTAGCACCGTTTGGCAACTCTCCAGTTAACTTAACTCCCACAACTTCAGGTACTGGGAAGTATGAAGGCTGACCAAGCATTCCTGCTTCTGCTTCGATACCGCCAACGCCCCATCCAAGAACGCCTAGGCCATTGATCATGGTTGTATGTGAGTCAGTACCAACTAATGTATCTGGATATGCTTCTAATTCACCATCAGTTGTTTGTGCAACGTGAACAACATCTGCTAAGTACTCAAGGTTAACTTGGTGTACGATACCTGTTGCAGGCGGCACTGCACGATAGTTATTGAATGATTTTTGAGCCCAGCTTAGGAACTGATAACGCTCAGCATTACGTTCAAATTCAAAGTCCATGTTTACTCGTAAAGAGTCTGCAGAACCGTAGGCATCTACCTGTACAGAGTGGTCGATTACAAGGTCAACTGTTTTCTCTGGATTAATTTTATCTGGGTCTCCGCCAAGGTCAGCCATTGCTTTTCTTAAAGATGCAAGGTCAACTACTGCCGGTACACCAGTGAAGTCTTGTAGGATTACACGTGATGGTTTGAATGGAACGTCCACTTCTTTTAGTTCATCCGTACCCCATTTTGCTAAGTTTTCAACGTGCTCTTTCGCGATTACGCGGCCATCATATTGGCGAAGCACAGATTCAAGTAATACTTTTACGGAATATGGCAATTTAGATACCTTGCCAAGACCAGCCTCTTCAAGTGCACTTAAGCGGTAATAGTGGTAGCGTTTACCGTTTACTTCAAAGGAAGTACGTGCGTTAAATACGTCATTTTTCACCATTGTAAAGCCCCCTCATTCGTCAACATTAACTAAAATAAACGAAAAGTTGAAAAGTTTGAATATTCCTATCCATCTCTACTTTTCTCACAATTCTAATCTTAATACAACCTTCTACATAAGTAAATAACAAGAAAGTTATTGTGCTTGATAAGTTTTCCTTATGTTTTTTATGTAAAATGTTCGAAATATTTTGAAAAATATTATAAGAACGTATGACTGAATTATCATAAAGATTAGAATTGCGTATGTATTTATTATCTCAAAAAACTTTTTTGTTGTCATTTATTTTACCTTAAAAGGAAATATTAACACTATCAGTGAGAATTCTACAGAATTCTCGGGTAGGAGGTGAATGGTATGCAAAGAAGAAAGTCCAACCATGTAATCCCTGGGGCGAATGCTGCTAAAGGTCAGGGTCAAGGTGCAGGTTTTAATGAAGAAATGGCGAACGAACCTTTAACAATAAAAGAAAAAATGAACAACAAAAAGCGAAAAAAGAATCAGTAATGCAGTAAAAAGCAGGAGCCTTTCCCCTGCTTTTTTACCATATTTTTATTCAGGAAGATTTACTTCAGCTACTATACTCTGCAAGTCCTGTTGAAAACGCTCAAGCTGTGCACGCTGGTGTTCAGTAGCAACTTCAAGTGCATTTTCAATTTGCTGGTATGCTTCGTTTACTTCTTCTTTTAAATGCTTCAATTGATGACCGTAACTCGCACTATCGCTAATAATGGTTGCAGCGAGTCCCTGGGCTTCTTCGTAACCCTGCTGAGCAGCTTGAAAAGCCTGCTGTTTATCCTTATTGTATGGATATTGTTGCATTGACTGTCTCACTCCCCTCATGTTTCTATAACGTTAAATTGCACAGCACCATAACAAATTATTCAGCATAAAAACTCTTCAGCATTACATCCTAACAATATAGGAGGGATGAAAAAATGGTGAACAAAAACGACGGCAAGGATATGAGAAGAAATCAACCGAAGACATCTGGTCAGCCTGAGCCATTAAGCGGATCTAAAAAAGTAAAGAATCGCAACCATACACGCCAAAAACACAACTCGCACCATGACATGTAGAAAAGCTGTAGGTTCCTGCTTATCGGTCTATGACCCGAATGGCACCTGTAGCTGGACAATGCTCAAAAAGATATAAAGAAACTAATCTTACTGGGACCATAGAAATAGTTCTAACCCCCTCTAGACCGAAGAGGGGGTTAGATTTATAATTGGATTAAGACTTGAAGTAAAAGCTTTTCTTCTTCCTCTGTAACAGTTCTTAAGTCGATGATAAATTCATCCTTTTGAATTCGTCCAACAATTGCTGGTTTGTATTCTGTTCTTAACGTTTTCCCAACCTGTTCGGCAGTAAGTGTATGATGTTTTAACGAAATGACCATAGTTGGGAGTCCGACATCCGGCATCGTTCCTCCTCCTACTTGACTTGTGCCAGGGAAAATTTTCGCCTGAAAATTATCTGAACCTTGTAACAAGTTTGTAACAAACCTCGTTGATCTTACGTCTAATTCATCAGTAGAAACTAATAAATCACGGATTGTGGGAATATTTTGGACACCGTTTTCCCCACGAGCGTAATCAATTAGTGTACCTTCTAGCGCAGCCAAGGTCATTTTATCGACTCGAACCACTCGAGCTAATTGATGTTTTTTTAACGTATCAATAATCTTCTTTTTTCCGGCAATAATCCCAGCTTGAGGTCCACCCAACAATTTGTCCCCACTAAAGGAGACAATATCCGCACCCATTTCGATGACCTCTTTCACTACGGGTTCATCACCAATACCATGTTTTCTAAAGTCAAAAAGGGCGCCGCTGCCAAGGTCTTCATAAAAAATAACATTTTCGGTCCTGTTTGTTAGCTCAATGAGTTCTTCTGTTTCAACGGATTTTGTAAATCCAATTACTTTAAAATTACTTGTATGTACTTTCATGATAATCGCCGTTTCAGAATTGAGGGCTTTTTCATAATCATATAAATGAGTTTTATTTGTTGTACCGACTTCGACTAATTTCGCTCCACTTTCTTCCATGATCGAGGAAATACGGAATGAGCCGCCAATTTCTACTAACTGACCTCTCGAAACAATCACTTCTTTATTTTCTGCAAGCGCTCTTAAAACCAGATAAACTCCCGCAGCATTATTATTAACAACCATTGCAGCCTCTGCTCCTGTGATTTCTTTAAGGAGATCTTCTACATGGCTGTGCCTTGAACCACGTTCACCTTCATGTAACTTATATTCTAGGTTTGAGTAGTTTTGTGCTGTCTCTACCACATGAAGGATGGCATTGTCACTTAATCTCGCTCTTCCAAGGTTGGTATGAAGGATGGTCCCAGTGGCATTTATAACTTTTTCGATGGTATACGAAAATTGTTTCTTAATCGTTATACCTAAAAGTTGAAAAACTTCATCAATAAACTGATTCGTACCTGGAGTTGAACCCTGCCAGTCTCCAGTTAAAATTTGTGATCTAATTTGGTCGACCGCTTCCTTTAACTTGTTGGTCAGTTGAGTCACATCTAGATGATTCTCCCTAAGGAGAGTATTAAACTGTTCATGATTTTGCAGTTCATGTACAGCTGGAATTGAACGTAACCATTCTTTCACTACCAAAACTCCTTTACTATTCCTACTTAGTCCTATTATATCATTTCACCTTTTAATTTCGCATGAATAAAATAAACCGAGCAAGGGGGATTGTTATGAAATCCAAAAAAAATATTCAGCCGATTGATTTTGACCTTGTGGAAAAGTGGTTGGAAAACTACTGCCTCGATCCCTTAACGACACAAGATGACTTGACACAATTTCGAATTGACTTATACGAAACAGATCAAGAATGGATTGTTGAGGCGTTACTTAACGAATATACCAGTTCTGAAATTAAAGTCTTTATAGAAGATAAGAAGTTGGTTATTACTGCGGATAAATCTTCCACACCGACTAATCAACAAAAAAGAATTCGGACTATTCAGTTCCCCTTTCAGGTTATTAATCAAAAAGTAACAGTAAATTATATTAATGGAATATTAGAGGTTCTGATTTCGAAGTCTGAAAAAGGTCTAGGTAAAAATTGCTATATTACACTGCCTTAAGGTTTTCTTATGGCAAAATCTTTTGTATATGAGTTAACATAATATGATTATAGAAAACAATAGACCCTCATACCTAATTAGATATGAGGGTCATTTTTATTTTTCTGAAATTTTGTTAATAATATCTTCGGTGTCAGGGAACACACCTGTATCTAGTTTGGAATAAATCTTCTCCCCATTGACGGTTACTTCAAATGCTCCACCTGAGACAGGAATTAACTCCATTTTTCCAATCTTTCGGTTAAAGTGTGTAAACAGTTCTTCCGCGAAACTCGCGGCTTTTGGTGCGTAGTTTCATTGCATGCAAAATTCAACAGTTATTTGATAAATGTTCATTTTACTCCTCCATTACAACTGGTAGTAATTTTCTACATCGCTATAGTAAAAACATTTTATCGTACGAATATATACCTATGCAAATCTTTTGCTTCTATAGTATGTGCGATTTTGACTAGAAACAGTTATACTAATGAATGGAGGTGGAACTATTGAGTGAGCAAGAGAAAATTCGCCTAACCTCTTTATCAACGAAAGCTGGTTGAGGCTGTAAAATTGGTCCTGAAGACCTGGCGCAAGTTTTGCGTCTATTACCTAAGCAAGAACCTGTTCCAGAATTATTAGTTGGACATGAAACCTCAGATGATGCGGGTGTTTATCAGTTAACGGACTCGATTGCCCTCATTCAAACGGTTGATTACTTTACCCCCATTGTGGATGATCCATATATGTTTGGACAAATTACCGCTGCTAATGCATTAAGCGATGTTTATGCCATGGGCGGCGAACCGAAAACAGTTCTAAATATTGTTGGTTATCCAATAAAGAAACTTGGCGCTGAAATGCTTTCGGATATTCTTCGCGGTGCAGCAGATAAAGTAAAAGAAGCTGGAGCATTAACGGTAGGAGGTCATTCTATTGATGACCAAGAGCCGAAATTTGGCCTTTCTGTTACGGGTATTGTTCATCCAGATAAGGTTTGGAAGAATGTTGGTTCAAAACCTGGTGATGTATTGGTGTTAACGAAGCCGATTGGTGTAGGAATTATCACTACGGGCATTAAACGCAGTGTTGTTACCCCTCTACAAGAACAAATTGTTACGGAAACAATGGCTGAGTTAAACAAAACGGCTGCAGAATGGTTAACATATTATCATCCTCACGCTGTTACGGACGTAACGGGATTTGGATTGTTGGGACATAGCAGTGAGATGGCACGAGGAAGTAATGTCAGTTTTGAAATCTTCTACTCGAAGGTTCCAATCCTTGAAGGTGCACTGGAGTTAGCGAGAGATGGCGTTGTTCCAGGTGGGTCAAAATCTAATCATAAATGGATCCTTAACGAAGTCGACTATGAGGATCTATCCCTTGAGGAACAATTAGTATTATGTGATGCCATCACTTCTGGTGGACTTCTAGTTTCCATTAGTGAAGAAGAAGCTGTCAAATATGTGGACAACTTGCATTCAGTTGGAAAGCACCATGCTGCTATTGTTGGCAGAGTTACCGAGAAGAAAGAAAAATTAATTTATGCGAAAAGATAACAGCGTGGCATGAGCTACGCTGTTTTTTTGCTTAAACAGGATGTGTGCTTTGCAGAACCGTACAGTTTTTACAATAAAGCGTACAGTTTTTACAATAAACCGTACAGTTCATACAAAAAAGCGTACAGTTTTTACAATAAACCGTACAGTTCATACAAAAAAGCGTACAGGTTCTACAAATAACCGTACAGTTCATACAAATTGATTTAGTTAGTAAAATTTGAAATAAAAAAGATGACCGAATAAATATCAGGTCATCTTTAAAAAATTATTAGATTCCGCTTGCTTTGGTTTTGTTCACGGTCAATTTATTTGTTAGTTTATTAATCATATCCTGCGTCATCTTCGCCAAGTCATATTCGAATTTAAAGCCCCACTCTTCTTCTGCGGCTATTGCATCAATGGAATTTGGCCAACTATCGGCAATTCTTTGACGAACAGGGTCAACATTATAGGTTAATTCAAATCCAGGTATATGTTTCTTAATTTCATTGGCAATTCCTTCTGGATCAAAGCTCATTGCTGTCACATTGAAAGAATTACGGTGTTTAAGCTTGCATGGGTCTGCCTCCATCAAATCGATAATCGCATTGAGCGCATCTGGCATATACATCATATCCATGTAGGTACCTTTATCAATATAAGAAGCATACTTGCCATTTTTAATGGCCTCATAGTAAATTTCAACTGCGTAATCTGTAGTTCCACCACCAGGCAGTGCAACATGTGAAATTAAGCCAGGGAATCTTAGTCCTCTAGTGTCGACTCCGAATTTATGAAAATAATAATCGCCTAAAAGCTCTCCAGCTACCTTGTTCACTCCATACATCGTCGTGGGACGCATAATCGTGTCCTGTGGTGTACTTTCCTTTGGAGTTGAAGGTCCGAATGCACCGATTGAACTTGGTGTAAAAAATTGAGCCTCAAGATCCCGTGCTGTCTCCAATGCATTCATCAAGCCGCCCATATTTAAATTCCATGCTAACACTGGCCTAGCCTCAGCAGTGGCAGATAATAATGCGGCTAAGTGCATAACGGTATCGACTTTATATTTTTTTGCCACTTCACCCATTTTGTTTAAGTCTGTTACATCAACAATTTCGAAGGGGCCTCCCTGTGCTGCTTCACTGTCATTCTTTTTAATATCAGTAGCAATTACATTATCCGTACCATACGTTTCCCGTAATTTAAGCGTAAGTTCAGAACCGATTTGCCCTAAAGCACCTGTTATTAATATCCGCTTCATTCTTCTCCGTCCTCTTCACTTATGTCATATATTCATGCCCATTAAAGGGTTTCTAAAATTAAATAATGCCCATTTCCTTCCCGACTTTCTCATATATAGCAATGGCTTGATCAAGCATTTCTTTCGTATGTGCGGCTGTTGGCATATTGCGGACACGTCCTGTTCCTTGAGGAACCGTAGGGAATACAATCGCTTTTGCATATACTCCCTCTTCATTCAGACGCTTGCTGAATTGCTGTGTTAATGCTTCATCGCCAATAATACATGGTGTAATCGGAGTTTCTGAATTTCCAATATTAAAACCTAATTCCTTTAAACCTTTTTTGAGGTAATCGCCATTTTCCCAGAGCTTTTTGTTAAGTTCGTTGCTTTCCATCAAAATTTCAATGGATCTTTTGCTGGCTGCCACATCTGCTGGTGTTAAAGATGTTGAGAAAAGGAATGGACGACTGCGGACTTTTAACCAATCAATTAAATTCTTTTTCCCTGCCACATAGCCCCCTACAACGCCAATCGCCTTAGAGAGAGTTCCAATTTGAAAGTCAATTTTATCTGATAATCCAAAATGCTTTACAGTACCCGCACCTTCACCTAGGACACCAGAGCCATGGGCATCATCTACATATGTAATGAGGTCGAATTCTTCAGCAATTTTTACGATTTCTGGTAATAATGCAATGTCTCCATCCATGGAGAATACTCCATCGGTAATGACCATAATTTTGTTGTATTGTCCAGACTCTTTCGCTTCTTTCGCTTTTGCCCGTAAATCTTCCATATCTGAATGATTGACACGGATAATCTTTGCTTTCGATAACCGGCAGCCATCAATTATAGATGCATGGTTTAATTCGTCGGATAAAATTGCATCATTTTTATCCATAACGGCTGAAATAGCTGCCATATTACAATTGAAACCAGATTGATAAGCAATTGCTGCTTCTGTGTGTTTGAACTCTGCTAACTTCTCTTCTAGTTCAACGTGAAGCTTTAATGTTCCGTTAATCGTACGAACAGCTCCAGCTCCGACACCGTAAGTTTCAATGGCCTCAGATGCTGCTTGCTTCAAACGTTCGTCTGTTGCTAATCCTAAATAGTTATTAGAAGAAAGATTGACTAATTGTTTACCATTTATTGTAATCATGGGACCATTTGGACTTTCTAATGGATCGATGACATTATATAGACCCTTACCTTTTAAATCTTCAAGGTTTTCATTTAAAAATTGTTCCAAAATTGTACTGGACACATAAATTCCCCCTTATTGTCGCTTTTAGAAAAACATTTGTCCGTCTCAGACGGACAGTTAAAAGGTCGATAAAGACCAGTGTAAAAGGATTTCTGTAATATACTTTATCACATTTTTTCCGAAATGTTCATACCTAGAGGACATTCTTTAAAATTTTTTTCGTTTTTAGGTTATCCAATTCGAAATCAGGTTATTTTTTAAATCAAGTAAAAAAGGTATAATGGGGAACAGGTCTGATTCACCCCAGAAAGGATGTAACACGTGGAAACTATTTCATCACTTATCTATACAATTATCGTTGGCAGTATTTTTATCTTTATTTTTATTTTTCTTTATGATTGGCTTTTTGGTGAGAAGCAAGAAAAACAAATTCGAAAAATTCATAAATATTTCCATAAGGATCAGGTTCAAAAAGTAGAAATGCTTGAACACCAGCCAAAAAAGTTCACCATGTATAAGGTGAAAACTGAATCAGAAACAAAACGAGTGAAAATAAAGCCAGGCTATAAAGTAATTAACATAGTAAAGAAAAAAGAACCTTCCCGTTAATGGGATAGGTTCTTTTCATTATTATTTCACTGATAATCTGCTTAGTTTTGCAGAATTTTGGTTTACTTTTTCCAATGCGTCTTGATATTCACCTTCTAAGCGTTTGATAATATCCGCAGTGGATTCAATTTTATCTATTGCCCCGACACCATGTCCTGCGGACCAGATATCACGCCAGGCTTTTGCAGCCGAATTTGCCTGCAAACCATCAAAATCAACTTTCTCTTTTTTCACTAATTGTGCTGGATCTAAGCCTTCCTTAATAATACTTGGAATAAGCATATTTGCCTTTACTCCAGAGAATGCATCAGTTAGGATGATATCCTCCTGTGTTGATTGGACAAGCATTTCACGGTACTCATCATTTGCCATACTTTCTGTTGCAACGATAAATCTTGTTCCCATATAAGCCAGATCTGCCCCTGCTGCCTGAGCGGCTAATATCCCTTTTCCTGTCGAGATACCGCCTGCAAGGATAATTATCCCTTCCCAGAAAGTGCGAACCATATCAACAAACGCGAAGCTATTAATTTGTCCAGCGTGTCCTCCAGCACCACTTGATACTAAAATCAAACCGTCAACACCTGTTTGGGCCGCTTTACGAGCAAATTTTAAATCGCTTACATCAGAAAATACTAATCCACCATATTCATGAACAATTTCAACCACATGTTTTGGGCTGCCTAGAGATGTGATAACCAATTGCGGTTTGTGTTTTTTTATTAATGCTATTTCATCTTGAAGACGGCTATAGGTACTATGTACAACCATATTCATGGCCCATGGTGCAATCTTTCGATCTGGATCTGCAATCCTAGCTTCTGCTAATTCTTCGTTTAACTGACCCATCCATTGATCGAGTACCTCGATTGGTCTTGCATTTGGGGCTGGAAATGAACCGATTACCCCATTTAAACAGCAATTTTTAACTAGTTCTGGACCTGACACCAAAAACATCGGTGCTGAAATAACAGGCAGCCTCATCTGGTTCCACCAATTTTCAGGAATTGATTTTTGCATAGTCGACTCTCCTTAGGTTTGGAATTTTCTGAATAAACTTCCTATTATTATAGTAACGGAAAATGAATGGTTATTCAATCATGGAGTGACACCTTTTAGAATAAAGAATAAAGCGCTTTCATTACACGAACAATGGACCAAAAAAAAAACCTATCGTTCGCCTTTTGATAAAAAAACCATTGCCATCCTTTTTCACCATGTTATAATGAGATTAATTTTATAAGGTTTCACTCGTATAATCGCAGGGATATGGCCTGCAAGTTTCTACCGGATTGCCGTTAACAATCCGACTATGAGTGGGTAATGTTTACGGCGCTATTTTGCGTCCATACATTTGGTTATTAAGCCCAAATGTCATTGCCTCACTCAATTTGTTTGATGTGAGCAGTGGCGTTTGGGCTTTTTATTTATTCATAGGGGGATTATCACATGAGATTACTAGAAGAAAAGATAAAAAAGGATGGCAGAGTCCTTAATGACAATGTATTGAAGGTTGATTCGTTTTTAAATCACCAAATTGACCCACAATTAATGAATGAAATTGGCAAAGAGTTTACCCAGCGATTTGCTAATGAAGGTATTACGAAAATTGTTACGATTGAATCTTCAGGAATTGCCCCTGCTGTGATGGCTGGATTACATATGAATGTTCCAGTTATCTTTGCTCGAAAAAGAAAATCAGTGACCTTAACGGATGACCTTCTGAGTGCAAGTGTTCATTCTTTTACAAAAAATGAAACAAATGAACTCGCGATTGCAAGGAAATATTTAAACGAAAACGATAAGATCCTAATTATCGATGACTTCCTTGCTAACGGTCAGGCTGCTCTCGCCTTGGTAGATATGGTAAATCAGGCGAACGCTGAGGTTGCTGGCATTGGGATTGTTATTGAAAAATCATTTCAACCAGGTGCAGATAAATTGAAAGAGCAAGGATTACGAGTTGAATCATTAGCAAGAATCGCCTCTCTATCAAATGGAGAAGTAAATTTTAAAATGGAGAAAATGGAGGAATTAGTCTAATGAAACAACATCCGTTCAAAATCGCCTCTTTAGGTATTCAACATGTATTAGCGATGTATGCAGGAGCTGTAATCGTCCCTCTTATCGTCGGTGGGGCTTTGAATCTTACTGGAGAACAGTTAACCTATTTGGTCTCAATTGATATTTTAATGTGTGGGATTGCTACCATTCTACAAGTTTGGCAGAATCGCTTTTTCGGAATTGGTTTACCAATTGTTTTAGGATGTACATTTACTGCGGTTGGGCCAATGATTGCCATTGGCGGAGAATACGGTATTTCAGCTATTTACGGTTCGATTCTAATCTCTGGTTTAATTGTGGTCCTTATTGCTAGTTTCTTTAGTAAATTAATTAAATTCTTCCCGCCTGTTGTGACTGGTTCGGTTGTTACGATTATAGGTATTACCCTAATTCCAGTTGCGATGAATAATATCGCTGGCGGACAAGGTAGTCCTGATTTTGGAAGTCTTTCAAATATCAGTTTAGCTTTTGGAACTTTATTATTTATCATTCTTCTCTATCGTTTTACAAAAGGATTTATTCGTTCTGTTGCAATTCTCCTTGGTCTAGCGGGTGGAACAATTGCGGCAGCATTAATGGGTAAGGTAAACTTTGCAGCAGTTGGTGATGCCTCTTGGTTTCATATGGTAAAGCCTTTTTATTTCGGTACGCCAACCTTTGAATGGACACCGATTATTACAATGACTCTTGTAGCGATTGTTAGTTTAGTAGAATCTACGGGTGTCTACTTTGCTTTAAGTGATATCACTGGAAGAAAGCTTAAGGAAAGTGATTTAGCTAAAGGATATCGTGCAGAAGGACTTGCGATTATGTTAGGTGCTCTGTTCAATGCATTCCCGTATACTACCTACTCACAAAATGTTGGACTACTACAGCTTTCAGGTGTCAAAACGAAAAATGTCATTTATACAATGGGTACAATGTTAATCGTTTTAGGATTCGTTCCTAAAATCGGTGCTCTAACAACGGTCATTCCTACCCCTGTTTTAGGTGGAGCAATGGTTGCCATGTTCGGAATGGTTATTGCCTATGGAATTAAAATGTTAAGTAAAGTAGAATTTGCTTCTCAGGAAAATCTTTTAATCATCGCTTGTTCTGTGGGAATGGGTCTTGGTGTAACAGCTGTTCCGGACCTTTTTGCTCAACTCCCAGAAAGCGTAAAAATCTTAACCAATAACGGAATTGTTGCTGGAAGCTTGACTGCGATTTTCTTAAATATTGTGTTTAATGTTGCGAATCCCGCTAAGCAAAAACAAGCTCAAAAAACTTGCAGTCAAAGTGTTGCTTAATTGAAATAATAAAGCTGCCTAAGTTCAAAATGAACTTGGCAGCTTTTTCATTATCATTCATTGAGTCCCGTTCTTATGACACTAAAATCTACCTTTATATTTACTTTAGCATTCTTATACATTTTGTACCATTTTTCATCCGTAAGGTTTGAGTGACGAACAGCGCTTCTATACGTATCTCCTAGGCCAAACACATCTGAATCTTTAGATTGACAATAAGCTATGAGTTTTTCAATGTCCTTTTTCATGCTCTTCTCTATTTCGGTTTCAATCAACTTCATATTTTGTGGATTACCAATATCAATCGAACTCGTTACTTCAAGTAATCTAGCGCTAAGTTTTATATCAATATCAAATTCGGGTTTATCTTTGTTTATCAGCTTGATGTCACTACCGCTCTCTATTGAATCTAGAGCTGCGACCGTTTTGTGAGTTCTTTCATTTCCTTCAGTCAAACTTGGGGAATCACTTTCTATCAAAACATCCTTACTCCCAGACTTATATTTATCATTTATTAATCCTAAATAAAAACTTTGATCCGTATTAATTTTTCCCACTAACTTAGCGCCTTTAAACATGGCAACACCTGAAAAAAGAATACCCTCTTTACCGTTTTTACTTATAATAGGCATGACTGGCTCTTTTCCTACTGTGTAATGGGTATGTAAAACCTCTTGCAATGTTGAAGAAGGCATCGTTTTCGCTTTTGTATTTTGTTCCATGAACCTGAAAATATGTATTCCAATATCAGGAATATGCTCAAGTTTTAGATGTAACAAATCCTTTGCCTTACCGTCAGTCATGGCTAAGAATGTCATATCACTAATGATAGGATCACTGGTTAATGTACTAGCTATCTTTGTTTTACCTTGTTTTAGCAGTTCTTCTCCGTATATGATCACTCGCAGCTGCCCCGAGGTTAATCTCCTAGAGGTTTTTTTATTGGCATTGGTAATAACTCCCCTAATCGTTAGGGACTCTGATTCCACAATAACAACATCTTTGGGTGCTTCAGGATCAATTTTTAACTCAACCAAAGTTCCTAAAATGGATCCCTCTTTTCCTAAGTCATATCCAACTGTTGTAATGAGACCTAATCTGTCGAGTACTTTAGGTTCAGCACAGCCACAAAGCAGTAAAATGGATAAGGAAATACAAAACCATCCTTTTTTCTTCATTTCATTTTCTCCTTATAGGCATTCAACATCTTCTTTAGTAGAGCGAAAGCATATAAAACGAGTGGATAACAAAACGTAAAATAGAAAGCTACACTAGCAAAGAAATTGTTAAAACGATTGATTTTTACCCGTGTATTAATAAATAGACTCATAACAAAAATACATGTTGTAAAAACCAACAAAACACCTATCTTATTAATTCCAAAAGTGCGTTTAACCCCCCGTACAGCGGCCCACAAATAGAGCATTAGATTGGGGAGAATGATAAGCAGCCAAAAAGTTACTGCAACATACTCAGTTCTTTCTATAAATGGGAGCTTAACAATTTTGAATAGAGAAAGAGTTGGCCAAATGGTACTTTCCAATTGCCCGGGACTAAAATAGACAAGTGCTACTAGCATAAGGATTAAATATACGAACGTGGTTACAGCGATTCCTATATGAGCATATTTTTGAAGCTTATCCTTCTTTTCCATAAAAGGATAAATAACATAAAGGATTTCGAAACCTACTATTGTAAGAGTCATTTTATGAGCTCCCTTTAAAATGGAACCAAAATTGGATTCCATCACGGGGAGCAGTTGATCAAAGTCCGCAAAACGTAGAGGATAGCCAATGAATCCAAACATCCAAAGGGAAAGCGCTACGCTAAAAAAACAAACTCCAACGATCATTCGAATCCCGCCTGTCACCGCATAAATGACTAATAGCAGGATGGACAATGAAAACAACCAGACAGGGACAGTTGGGAAAACCCATGTTTGCAGGACCTCTATATAGTTTTTAAGAATGATCAAAAATATCCATAAGCAATAGAAGATATATATACTATTAAATACCTTTCCTAGCCATTTTCCATATACATCATGGTGTACTCCATAAATGTCGGTAGAGCCGTATAACTGTAAAGTTTTAATCATAATAAAAACCACAATATGAGTGGCAAAACCTGCGATCAAAACCGAAATCCAAGCGTCCTGCTTCGCTTCCATAAAGATAATACGTTGAAATCCCTGTATCCCAATTCCCACTTGGATAGCATGAATAATAAAAATTAACAAAAAGGTACTTAACAAAAATGGTGGTTTTGGTTGGTATTGAACCTTCATACGTTCACCTGCTACCTAAGGTCAATTTTTTTCTTTAGCTTTTTCAGGGTCATATTTGTTTTCGTTTCCTGGTCTTGTTAGGTCTGGTCTTTTATAAGTGAATGATAATGGCAGTCGGATGATACTGTCCTTCCAGTCTGCAAAACGAGGAGGATAAAATGGTGCTAAATAAGGACTTCCTAGGCTCGATTGCCGTAACAGGTGCAGTAGTAAAAAGCAGAAACCGTACATAATTCCGTATAACCCCCAAAATCCAGCCAATATAATGAGAGGAAATCGCAATAGCCTAATGACGTTGCCCATTGAATAACTCGGTGTTACAAATGATCCAAGAGCAGCTAAGGCAATGATGATAATGAGAATGTTGCTAGTAAACCCTGCGTCTACTGCTGCTGTCCCAATTACGATACCTCCGACAATACCCATTGTTTGCCCCACTTTGGTAGGCAATCTTGCTCCTGCTTCTCGTAATAATTCCAGAAAAAATTCTAATAATAATGCTTCAATTATGGGTGGAAATGGTACCCTTGCCCTTGATTCGCTAAGGGTTATAAGCAAAGTTTGCGGAATGACTTCATAATGAAAGGTGATACAAGCAACATAAATTGCGGTAAGGAATACGGAAAAAAATAAAGCGATAAGTCTTAATAATCGGTAGAATGTTCCAATTTGCCAATTAACATTACTATCTTCCATAGCTTGAAAAAATTCCATGAAAGTGTGAGGGCAAATGATAGCCAATGAACTGCCATCAACCAATATCGCCAGTTTCCCCTTTAATAGCAAATCACAAACTCGATCCGGACGTTCTGTTAACGACATTAACGGGAAAATGGATAAAGATTTATCTTCTATAAGTTGTATAAGTACTGAACTATCAAGAATTCCATCTATTTTTATTCCATCGATTCTTTGTCTTAACGTGTTAACCATTTGTTCAGAGGCAATACCATTGATATATAGAATGGAACCAGATTTATTCGTGCGGCTCCCTAGCACAAAATCTTCAACACATAAATCCGGATCTTTTATGTAATTTCGGATAAGGGATATATTCGTCATTAGGCTTTCATTAAAGGCTATTTGAGGACCAATAACGTGAGATTCATTCTCCGCAAATGTTAATGAACGTCCAACTCTGGAAGGGATTTTTGCTAAAAGGACGGAGGCTTCTCCTTCCAAATAAATGATTACATTTCCGTCTAGAGCTCCTTTAACTGCCTTTTCCATCTGATGCGACTTTTCTATCTCACCAATTGATAATTGCTCCATAACGTTTTGAATGGAATCGAAGGATAGGTCTTTTATCGGATCAATAATATTCTCGTGATACATGGTTTTATCGATTAATGTACCAATAGAGAATATGGTGATCCCTGAACTGCCTATTTCATTCTCTAAGATGTCTGCACTATGCTGCAGTCTTTTTTTGAATTCAGATGACATTTTTTCTCTTGTATCTGGAATAGGATCCTGGTTTTTAGTTGGTAAATTTCCTTTCGGGAAAAACAGCTTCTTTTTAAAGAACAAATCCAGCACCCTCTATCGTTAAAAAGATTCGCTTACGTATTATTTACTATTAAAACCTCTTTATACCACTTCATTTCTGGGGACAAAAAAATAAAGCGAAGCTAATATTAGCAACGCTTAGGAAATTTCATTATTGGCTCAGTTTCGGTGTCCATTTCAGAATCCGGACTTGTGTTACTTTCTCCAGAACCAGAATTTGTTTTTGTAATGGAGATGGGTGAAATATAAATGGCTCCGCCAAAGTTAACAATACCGCCAGAGATCGTTCCAATTGAAACATTATTATGATTCGTGACCAAAGTAACCCCTCCTTGGTGTTACTACTATGTTATGTAATCATTAGGTTAGGGTTCATAACAAACGAACAAAATGAAAGAGCCTTCAGCAGTCAGGCTCTTTTGGCTTTTTTCGTATTGGTTTCTAAAAAAACGACTTAAACAGTTCTTGGTGATCGTTGCATTCCTTGCAAATATATTCGATTTCCAATGGATCTTCTCTCACCATATGTACAGTTTCTCTGCTGCAGTTTTCACAAAATCTAACTTCTTGTATTTGCTCCATGAAATCAGCACCTCATTTTTCTTAGATCATATTAAATAGTATGTCCAAGAATATCATGCCTTTTTCATTTATTTCTATTCAATTTCTCAATGATCAAATCCTAACTCACTTTACCTGATGAAGGTTTTCCTTTTCTATTTTTAATAGCTGTTCCTTCATATCCAACCCGCCGCGAAATCCTGTAAGTTTACCGTTCTTCCCAATCACTCGATGACACGGTACAGTTAATAGGACAGGATTCGCCCCTATTGCCGTACCAACAGCACGGACAGCAGATGGCCTTTGGATTGCATTTGCAATATCGGAATATGTCCATGTTTCTCCGTAAGGAATTTTACAAAGTGCATTCCAAACCTCTGTCTGAAAATCTGTTCCTATTAATTCTTGAGGAATGGTAAAAGAATTACGTACACCCTGGAAGAATTCTTTAAACTCAGCAACATAGGGCTGCATGTTGTTATCATCTTGAACCAATGGACATCCTGGATAATGTTTGTTTACCCAAACCTCCATTTCCTCAAAGGGTTTATCCTGCGAACCAACGTAACAGAGACCTTTAGAAGTTGCTGCCATATATAGTTTCCAATTATCATAAACCAACTGCGTCCAATATAGTGTAGGTTTCATCTTAATCCCCTCCATCTCAATCTATGTTATAACTTTATTATATCATTGAAAAGAGGTAGATTTTAATGGAAGAAAACGATGATAATATAAAATTGCTTTTACCGAAGGAATTCAACTTTGAGGAAAATATAAATTACCTAGCGAGAAGTAGTAACGAGTGTCTTTTCCACATCGAAAAGAATCGTGTTTTCAAGGCCATTCCAATTGGAGCAGAAACATTCATTATTGAAGTGTTTTCTGAAGATGATAACTATTTAATCATTCGGTTTTTGGGAGAGGGAAAACCGACTAGCAAAATAACTCGTGAAGAAGTATCACGGTATGTTCGTGAGTGGTTTGATTTAGACCGGGATATACGTCCCTTTTATTCCATGGCAAACGAGGATCCCCTGCTTGGTCCGGCTGTGGATTCCTTTTATGGACTTCGTATCATTGGAATTCCTGATTTATTTGAAGCGCTGTGCTGGGGCATCTTGGGACAGCAAATTAACTTAACTTTTGCTTACACTTTAAAAAGGCGTTTAGTCGAAAAATTTGGCCGGAGTGTCGAACATGAGGGTATCACTTATTGGATATTCCCTTCACCGGAGGATATTGCGGAATTACCTGTTGAAGAATTAGAAAGCTTGCGCATGACGAAAAAGAAATCCGAATATCTCATTGGCGTTGCTCAACTAATGGTTGAAGAAAAATTAACAAGAGAAAAGTTATTATATTTAAGTAATCATAAGGATGCCGAGAAAATGTTGGTCAAAATTCGAGGTATTGGTCCGTGGACAGCCAATTATGTTTTAATGCGTTGTCTTAGATACCCCACCGCTTTTCCGATTGATGATGTAGGTTTGCATAATGCGATTAAACATCAATTAGGTAAAGAAATAAAACCCTCCAAAGAGGAAATCATGAAGTTGGCAGTGAATTGGAAAAGTTGGGAATCCTATGCAACTTTCTATATGTGGAGATTCCTTTACTAAAAACGAATAGATTTACATTTGGAGAAAAAACTAGGAGAAACGATTTTACTAAGGAGCAACTATCTAATGAAGACCATAAAGCCAATTAAGATTACCTCTAGACTTACGGATCAACCATATGAAAAATTAACATCAGCTGAATTGGGTAAACTTTGGGCTGTCTATATGGGGAATACCATGTCTAAATGTGTTCTTAGTTATTATCTCCAGCATGTAAATGACAAAGACATTAAAGAAATCCTAAAAAACGCTTTAAATATCAGTAACGATTTTTTAAAAGACATAAAATCTATATTTCAAAGCGAGAATTTCCCCATTCCTATTGGCTTTACGGAAGATGACGTTAATTTAGGAGCACCTAGATTATTTGCAGATGAATTTTATCTTCATTATTTGAAATACGCTGCTAAGGCAGGATTAAGTCTCTACTCCACTGCTATTCCATTAATGCTTAGAAAAGATGTGAGGGATTTTATCCTTAAGTGTAATCAATTAACCACAGATTTGTTAGTAACCCTTAATAATACATTAAAAGAAAAAGGGTATTTAACGAGACCACCTGTAATTCCGATTCCGGAAAAGGTTGAATTCGTACAAAAGGAAAGTTACTTTAATGGTTTCCTAGGCCATGTCCGTCCTCTACATGGTCTGGAGATAGCTCATTTATACGATAATATGGAAAATAACTCCACAAGCAAAGTGTTATTAATTGGCTTTGGCCAGGTAGCGAAAACGGAAAAGGTTAGAGACTTTATGCATCGCGGAAAAGAAATTACCATGAAACATATTGAAGCATGTAGACATCAATTAAACAATGAAGATTTACCTGCACACCCATTGTTAGATGACTTAGTAGAAAACTCAACATTTGCTCCATTTTCAGATAAATTGATGATGTTTCATAAGATTGATATGTTCAGCATGAAAATCAGGTCATATGCGAATGCTTTGTCCCTTAACGGGCGGCATGATATAGGTGCAATGTATAGCAAATTTTTATTGGATATAGGGCTTTATGTTCAAGATGGTGCCAAGATATTTATTGATGAGGGATGGATGGAACAACCGCCTCAAGCAGTTGACCGTGATGCCATGTCTTCCAATAAATAACATAAATAAAAGAATGAGCTGCCTGCCCATTCTTTTTTATGTTATTTTTCCCAAAGTTCTATCCGTCTTCCCTCTGGATCTGCAATCCAAGTAAAGGTGCCGAACTCACTCTTCTCAGGTTCCTTAAGTAAAGGAATCCCGTGTTTCTGGAGGTGTTTTAAACATTCATTCATATCTTCAACCTGAAAGTTCAACATCACCTGCTGCTCCATTGGAAAATAATCACTATCTTCTTTAAAAAGTGAAAAGATGGTGTCATTTCCTTCTTTAGAAGGAAAGATGGTTCCATTCCATTCGGTATCCAAAGGTATCCCTAATACCTCTTTATACCATTTTCTTAGTTCAATGATATTACTAGACCTCCAAAAGACTCCACCAAAACCTATTACATTCATACACTCACCTCAAATTTCATCTTAGCTATTATTTCTATTTTCAACCTCTTTAATCCTTTATATATTTGTTGTTTTTCATTTTGGATTTTCTAAGTTTGGAATGTCGAAGAATGGTCACAAATGATAAACGTCTAAGAAATAATCATTTCCCGCATTTTTTGTGGGAGACTTCTTTATTTTCAAGGGTTTAACCCTATTAACCTATCATTTACTCATAGGAAAAATAGATTAATATCTATTTGTATAATAGATAAAATGAATTTTATAGAATGAAACTATTCATTATAATCAAGGAAGCAAGGACATAACTACAGGAATGACTACAAATTATTGAGGTGGATGGTTTTATGAAAAAAAGGTTATCTGGTATTATTTTATTTATGCTTGTTTTTTTGTTGGCAGCATGTGGGCAAACTGAAGAAAAATCAACCGATAGTAACGAAGAAAAAGAAGATACAAAAACCGAGGAAGTATTTAAAATTGGTGCGATTCCCGATCAAAATGCATCCTTCCTCCAATCAGGTATGGACGCTGTTGCAAAACAGTTAAGTGAGGAAACTGGAATGAAGGTTGAATTTGTCCCTTCTGTTGACTACGCAGCATTAGTTACAGGCTTCCAACGAGGTGAAATTCATTTAGCTTGGTTTGGCGGGTTAACGAGTGTACAGGCAAGAAACCTTGTACCTGACGCAGAATCAATCGTTCAACGTCCACGGGACGCAGAGTTCAAATCAGTATTCATTACTCAAGAAGGCTCAGGGATTAATACATTAGCAGATCTAAAAGGAAAGTCATTTACATTTGGCAGTGAGAGTTCTACATCAGGACATCTAATGCCACGTTTTTTCTTAGCTGAAGAAGGCATTGATGCTAGCACAGACTTTAACGGGAAACCTAACTTTTCAGGATCTCACGATACAACATATAAATTAATTGAATCTGGTTCCTTCCAGGCTGGTGCGTTAAACATTTCTGTTTGGGAAGCAGCTGTAAAAGAAGGTAAAGTAGATACAAACAAAGTGAAAGTATTCTATACTACACCAGATTATTATGATTATAACTGGACGATCAATAGCAATGTTGAAGAGGTATTTGGAGAAGATGCGAAGCAAAAAGTAAAAGACTCCCTTCTTTCTATGCCAGGAGATTCAAAAGAGATTGCTGATTTGTTCCAAACAGATAAATTTATTGAAACAACAAATGATAACTATAAAAAAATCGAAAAAGTAGCGAAAGAATTAGAGATTATTAAGTAGTAGGTGTTGATATATGTCATCAAAAACGATGATTGAAGCAAAAAACATATCTAAACATTTTGAGCGGAAGATAGCCTTATCTTCCCTTTCTTTTTCTATTAAACAAGGTGAATTGGTTGCCTTAATTGGACCTAGCGGCGCTGGAAAAACGACTTTATTGAATTCCATTGCCGGCCTTATTCCTCTTCAAAGCGGCGAGCTCCTAATCGACAGTCTTCCTCTAACCGAATACAAACGAGGCAAAGTGTTCGCGAAAAAAATTGGCGTCATCCGCCAGCAATTCGATTTAATTGGACCTCTTGCGGTTATTCATAATGTTTTGGCAGGCAAATTATCAGAGTGGGGATTAATTAAATCACTTTTTTCACTTCTAATACCGCAAGAAAAAGAAACTGCCCTTTCTGCACTTGAAAGAGTCGGGTTAGCAGATAAACTTTACGAAATAACAGCCACCTTGTCAGGCGGTGAACAGCAGCGTGTGGCAATGGCTAGATTAATGGTCCAGAACCCAGAAATCATTCTTGCAGACGAACCAGTAGCATCACTTGACCCTGCTCGTGCAGACGATGTGCTGTCTATATTGACAAAAATAGTTACAGAGGAAAATCAGACATTACTTGCTAGTCTGCATTCAGTTGAATACGCACGGAAATACTTTACGAGAATCATTTCTCTTAAAAATGGCGAAATCTTTTTTGATTTGCCAACTGAAAAAGTAAGTGATGAACTGATAAATGAGCTTTATCAGCTAAAGGAGCAAGAGTAAAATGATGAAGTTGCTCCCCTCCCTTCAATTGCATAAAAGATTCATCCTTACTTTACTGTTGCTTGCGGTTTTTGTTTGGAGCCTTACCTCTATTTATTGGAACGCTGAGTTATTCCATGCTGGCGGTATCCCTACAATGCTGCAGATAGTTGAAGGCTTAATACAACCCAATCTGGAACCCGGGTTACTATTAGTCGGTTTAGAATCGGCTTGGGTTACGCTTGCCTATGCTGTTGCAGGAATGTCGCTAGCCATTGTGTATGCTTTTATTGTAGGCGTTCTTGCATCTGGTACGTTAACTTCTAGCAAATTTTCGCGTATTATTTCTAAAGTTTTTTTTCGAGGCATACTAGGTTTTACTCGTTCGATACATGAATTAATTTGGGCATGGCTTTTTGTGGCAGCGGTTGGATTATCCCCCTATGCCGCTATCTTTGCACTGGCAATTCCTTACGGTGGTATACTTGGACGAATTTTTGCAGATATGTTAAATGATGTTCCCGAACAGCCTATTATCGCCTTAAAAGCGGCAGGTTCTTCCCGACTTCAAACATTGGTTTACGGTTACCTCCCCTTGGTTTGGGCGGATTTTATAAGTTATACGATGTACCGGTTTGAATGTGCGATTCGGTCTTCCGCCATTATGAGTTTTGTTGGCTTAGGTGGACTTGGATTTCAAATTCAATTGGCTCTCGCGGATTTAAAATATGATGCTGTTTGGACATTTGTCTTCTTCTTAATTGCACTTGTGATATTTGTTGACGGCTGGAGTCATTTGGTCCGTAAGGGATTAATGAATCATAAACGAAAAAAGGGCTTTGGTTCAGGCTGGATGTCTGTTCTCATTGCCGCATTGTTAATAGCGTGTTCCTGGGTTTATATTTGGATAGGTGAAAATGCTAGCTTGTCTGAGTTATTATCGGAAAGAAATATCGACTATGCCAAAAAGTTTTTCGGTGGCCTCCTTGGGATCAACGAAGATAATCCTGCCTTTCTTAATGGAGAAAGTTGGGCACTTGTGTTAAAACTGACATTGGAGACTCTAGAAATGAGTATTATGGCAATTGGATTTTCCACCATTGTCGCTTTCATTACTGTCATTCCCGCCGCAAGAAACATCGCAAGTGGAAGTCTAACACTAAAAAAGACATGGTATAATTGGCCGTTATTTGCTTTCATCCGACTTCTTTATATCTTTTCACGTTCTGTTCCGGAGTTAGTCTGGGCGATGATGATTATCTTTATTTTTAAACCTGGAATCTTACCGGGTGCATTAGCTCTCGCTCTTCACAACTTTGGAATTCTCGGTAAACTATGGGCAGAGGTTATTGAAGATATGGACCCTAGACCTATCAGAAACCTTGCAACTGCAGGTGCTTCAAAAATAGAAATTCTCTTTTACGGAATTCTACCAATTGTTCTACCGAGATTTCTTACCTATATTCTATATAGGTGGGAGGTAATTATGAGAACAACAATCGTTGTGGGGTTTGTAGGTGCAGGTGGCCTGGGGATGGACTTTAAGCTTGCCATGAGTTATTTTAACTATACACAGATTACGTTATTATTATTGTGTTATATGATTCTTGTCATCATTGCAGACTTTGCATCTGAAACCACTAGGAAAACTGTAAAATAAGAGCACATGTCCCTATGACTTGTGCTTTTTTTATGGATTTCATCCTGCTATTAATCTGCTAGCGATTGATAGAAAAGTGCTACATTGATGATATGGTTATATTTGATTCCTCTTGGGCATTTTTCAAAATAATATTAAATAAAAAACCCAAATGCTTGTATTAGATTCATGTTTTCTATTATCCTAAGCATAGCAGACAAAATTTGCATTAAAAATAATACATAAGGATTTTGAACTGTTCAGATCACATAGGAGTTGGAGTTATTTGGAAACAAAAAGAGCTTTACCTATTTTATTTTTAGTTATGTTTTTAGTGATGATTGGTTTTGGAATCATCATTCCTGTGCTACCTTTTTATGCTGAAGAAATGGGAGCCTCCCCTACTCAACTAGGATTATTAATGGCTGTTTATTCAATGATGCAGCTTATTTTTGCACCATTTTGGGGTAAATTATCAGATCGGATTGGGCGTAAACCAATCATGATGATTGGTATTGCTGGGTTATCGTTATCCTTCTTCATGCAGGCAATGGCTACCGAACTTTGGATGTTGTTTGCGGCAAGAATCATTGGCGGATTATTATCTTCTGCTAATATGCCCACCGCAATGGCATATGTTGCTGATATAACCACACCAGAAAATCGTGGAAAAGGAATGGGTATTGTAGGAGCGGCAGTTGGTCTTGGCTTTGTTTTTGGACCAGCCATAGGTGGAATATTTTCAAAATCAAGCATGAGCATGCCTTTTTATTTAGCAGGTACTTCTTCCTTAATTACACTAGTTATTATTTTCTTTTTATTAAAAGAATCTTTGCAAAAAAATAATGCTGATGATAATCAAAGCATTAAGCAATCGCGATGGAAGGCATTTTCAGGTCCTGCATCCGTATTGTTTTTATTACAACTTTTAATTTCTCTTTCATTATCTGGCTTAGAAGCAACCTTTGCCTATTTCGCTGCCAAAAGAGCTGGATTAGGGGCTATTCAACTAGGATATATATTCATGATAATGGGATTTGCTGGTGCGATGGTACAGGGCGGTATGGTTGGAAGGTTAACAAAGAAGTATGGTGAAGGAAAAGTAATCCAAGGTGGAATTATAGTTTCAGCAATTGGTTTTGCTTTAATCCTGTTGGTAGACAGTTTTACAACTGCTGCTATATTTTTATCTATCTTCGGTATAGGAAATGGCGTCATTCGGCCGAGTGTCTCTTCCCTGCTGACAAAAACAACAGATGCCGGCCATGGAAGTGCAACTGGTCTGCTGTCTTCCTTTGACTCACTAGGCCGAATTGTTGGCCCGCCTCTTGGCGGGTGGTTATTCTCTCTTTCCATTGGATTACCTTATATTTCTGGAGCAATCATTTCTGTCATAGCCTTTGTACTGTATCAATTTTATCGGTCCAAAGCTTTAATCTTAAAAACAAATTAGCATATGTCATTAGGACATGCATAAGATAGGTTACGAGGATGTACTTGTTAAAGGAGTCGAGCGAAAATGAAAATAATTTCTCATTTCACGACGTTTTTATTCCTGTGTATCATTGTTGCACTTGTTGCCTATCTCGATTCACCGTATTCATTTATTCATAGTGGCTATTCCTACTCGACGATTAGTGAGCCAGCAGTGGCAAAGCCTGTAGATGTGGAACCACCAACAGATGTTCCGGTATTAGAGAATAGGCTTGATAGCGTTCAAAGAATGGACGGTTATTATGTGGAAATCTATCAGGAATACGAAGTTTATTACGATGAAAAAGGAAACGTTGTTAAAAGAGATCCTACTTCTAAAACAGAAAGTGTTCGGTATTGGGATGAAAACTAAAATGGAACAATAAGAAAGCTGTCGAGTTGCCTTCGACAGCTTTTTTATTTTAGCTCTTTTCTTAGACTTTGTTGCTTTTTGTAACAAAAAATAATGATTGTGCTGTGTTCTTCCGGAAATCAGCATAAATTTATTAAGAAAAGAGCTTGCAAACTAAATTCGAAAGGCGAAAAATAAAGATTTCCACGTTAAAATCGGCTTTAAGATTTTAACAACAATCGTTACGAAAATAGCCTTTATTTAAGAAACGGATGCATCCATAAGGTATTCCCTGAAAAGGAGATAAATAATATGAAAGAAATTCATGATTTATATTGTAAACAGAACTAATGTTCCTATATAATAGTTTTATCAACTATGTGTAAACTCCACCAATTTTGAGCAATAATAATTTGGAGCAAAAAGTAACTTATTTTATTTGTTGAAGGAGACCGGAAGAGAATGATTAAACCGTACTTATTGTTTAACAGAGAATGCGACGAGGCTTTTAAATGGTATCAAAAAGCTTTTGAAGGAGAAATGGTTGCGATTCAAAAATATGGAGATATGCCGCCAAATCCTGATTTCCCTGTTTCTGAAAGCGATAAAAACCTAGTTTTACATGCGGAATTGAAAATAACAGAATCAGGATATATTATGGGTTCTGATTATCAACAAGATTTACAAGCTGCTGGGAAAGTGTGTATTAGTGTGGAGCTTAATTCTGAGGAACATGCAATGAACGCATGGAACGTCCTTAAAGATGGCGGAACCGTGCATAATGATCTTCAACCAACTTTCTTCGCTAAGCTTCATGGTTCTTTAATGGACAAATATGGTATTACTTGGATGTTTACAGTTAGTTAGGTCCACAATAGGCTTCCCGAAAATGGGAAGCCTTTGTTATTTATCTTTGATCTTAAGAAGTCTTGATCTAATAGTAGAAACCCCTGCGAGATTTCAAGAGTGCTAAATTTTCTGTTTTAGTTCCAACCACCAATTTGACTTCTGCCAGAATATTCATTGGTAATTTAAGAAAAACTATTGTTATATGGAGGTGAAATATAATGAAAAAACTACTCTATGGTTTGGTTTGCGTTGCTTTTCTAGGCTTTCTGACAGCTTGTGGAGGCGGTGATGAGGAAACAGAACAAGATACAACAACTACCGAGGAACAAGCTGGCGATGAACAGGAACAAACCGCTGATGCAGGTAATGGAGAGGCTCTATTTCAGCAAAGCTGTTCTTCTTGTCATGGTGGAGATTTAAAAAGTGGAGGAGCTCCTGATTTAGATAAAATAGGCTCACAATACTCCAAAGATGAAATTTTAGGTATTATTGAAAATGGTAAAGGCGGTATGCCTGGAGGACTTCTTAAGGGCGATGATGCAGCTGCAGTTGCTTCATGGCTAGCCGAGAAGAAATAAGGAAGGAAAAACCAGAATGGATATCCAATCTGGTTTTTTTTGAGCAAATGTCTAAAAGAGCAATAATTTGATTGATTATATAGTTTACACTACAATAAAGTAGTTAACTAACATTACATAATGGTAAGGAGCAAAACATGAAATTAAAATTAATGGTCTTGGTTCTCATTTCTATTTTACTTATAACAGCATGTGGACAAAAGACACTTAGCGAGCCAATCACATTACATAACCAGGATCAGAAGGAAGTAACATTTCCATTAGAAAAACCAACGGTATTCTTCTTTATTACATCCTACACCTGAGGACTCTGCCACCAGCAGCTAGTTCAGCTGCATGAAAATATCGATAAATTAGAAGACATGGATGTTGAAATGTATGTCATTAGCAAAGATTTACCCGATGAACAGCTTCAATTATACAAAGAATTAGAAGGTATTTATGGTCAGAGTCTTTCCTTCGTTTCTGATCCCGATTTGGAATTGATTGATTTCATGGGCATGAAAAATGGTGATGTAGCCTATAGAGGATATGGGATGATTGACCAAGACGGTAAAGTCGTTTTTAAAACGGTTAACGACCACTGGGGAGAGCAAATTGATAAAACAGTTGAAGAAATAAAAAATGAATATAATAAACTAAAATAAACAACACCGAAGCCACAATCAACTAGATTGTGGCTTCGGTGTTGTTTCAAGTATCAAACATTAGTCTCTTCTTTTTCTTAAAGCTTCCCTGTCAACATTTTGCGGTGGTTGCTCAAACCATCTGTTATCAATCATTAATTTAACCCCATCATCGGCATAATCCAGTACTTCTGATACCAGTCTTATATAATTTCCACCTATATCCTTTCTCAAGCTCGCACCGATAGCTGCCCCATATCCTGCAATACTTAAAACAGATAAACTATTCGTATGAAACATCATTAACTTATCGGAAAAAGGTGAGTCAATGGATTGAGTAATGGTTGAATCCCAAGTACTAGGTAACGGAACGCCATCCTTAATTAGTATTTCTCTAAACACAGTTTCATGCTTTGCTGCTATTTCCGTTCCCCTCTCCATGAATTTCCTAACTTCAGGTGATTGAGCTGTTTGGGAAAACCCTGCTACAAACGTTCTACCAATTGAGTTAGTTTCCGTATTCTTAGATATATGTGCTAACTCAAGAACCGTTAAAGGACGATGTCTCCCAATTAATCCTGATAGAAAAGAATCATCCTGAAGGTATTCCGCTTTTTCCATCGGAGGTATGGTAGGAGAGCGAACAAACGCACCCTTTTTAAGTAATAAGTCACAGGAATCATTATAAAGCTGCATAAACCCTTGAGAAGTTTTTGAAAATATATCTCGTACGTCTCTCCGAGCCAAAACTTCGAGTAATGCTGCAG
The DNA here is from genome assembly GCF_030348765.1 of Neobacillus sp. CF12. Classification (GTDB taxonomy): domain Bacteria; phylum Bacillota; class Bacilli; order Bacillales; family Cytobacillaceae; genus Neobacillus. Next base: position 490,384 of record NZ_JAUCEU010000007.1, read on the forward strand.
CGGCTGCGGTTCCGGCAGCAGCCATATATTTTATATAACGCATAGCAAAAAGATCTGAATAAAGTCTTCCTGCTTTTAAGTTTACATCCTCATGTGTGAAGCCTATAGGTAAACCGTGATTTTCCTTTTCAAAAATTTGTTTGACTTCATTCACAACAAGATTACAATTGGATAACGCACTTTGGATGATGTCCGTATGATCTGGATCTTCATTCACTTGTGAAAAATGCTGAACGATGCAAAATGCCATTGAATTTTGCATATAGGCACTCCATAATGCAGCAACCTCAGAAGAAACTAACTGTGGGTTATGTTCCATTTATATAAGACTCCTTAATTTTTACTAATAGTATGTACCAATTGCTCCTAAATATTGTAATTATTAAACCAACTATTTAACAAGTGGAACCATTTATCGAATGGTACGTCTAAATAGTTATAGGGGTGATGGAATGAAAAAATGGGGTCTTTTTATTATATTATTTATTGTGTTAACAGGTTGTCGTTCAACATCATTTGACGGTCATTCGGTCATAGACTGGGTTGATTTTATTAAGTGGGATGGCATTGAATACGACGGCATTTATTCTGGTGTTTTAGCGGATGAAAAATATATTGGGGAAAAGTTAGGAACTGTTAAATATAAAGTCGCAGACAACGTTACAAATCCCAATTACAAAATTAGAAATGGGGATGCTGCCTTTCATGAAAAAGGAACAGAGATTTTTACCATTAAAGGGCAGCCAAATTTAATAGCAGTAAAGGATTCTAGTCAAATTAACGGATATAAAGTGTATCATTCACGAAACGTTAAAGCACAACAATGGCATTTTAGAAATGTACCAATTGACAAAGTGATTGAAGTAGAGATTTTTCAACTCTATACTGCTGAGGGGAATAAACGACTTAGTAAATATACAAATCGTGAAGAGTTGAATCACATTCTTCAACTATTAAAGTATGGTGAAGAGTCACCAAATTTTCAGCCCAATACGGAAAAAGGTGACCCAGACTATTATCAAATTATTTTGTATACAGATGAACCAATCGCTTACAAGTATGACGTGCTAAATGATGGTTCCACCTATTATTGGTACCCATGGGATACGGAGATTTTATCAAATGAAATTCAATCATATCTAAAGGCAAAATAAAAGCTAATCGGATGATTAGCTTGTTACTTTTATTGGTTCGTTCGTTCCATTATCAATAGATTTGCTCCAAATCATTTAGGTCTTTCTATTGAAAATAACTCACCAATTTTCGCATAATTTGTACCTGCTAATCGGCTTACAGCTCCTAATCCTATTTGATCAATTCTACCTTTTTCGTAAATACTTTCCTCAATATGAAATTGAACTACTTTCCCGATGATTAAATCACATCCCGGAGAATCCTGCCCGCCTAGTTCTACTGAATGTTCTAATACACACTCCATTCGAATTTTTGCTTCCTCTACACCTGGAACAGAGATTTTTATGCTCGGGACGGGAGTTAACTGAGCTAGCTCTATCTCACTTTCATTTGGCGGCAAACTTGCTGCAGTTTGATTGATTTTAGCAACATTATTTTCATCAACGATGTGGACAACGAATTCTTTTAAATGGATTATGTTTCTTGCTGTATCTTTTTGTCTTCCGGCTGAACGCTGTATCGATAAAGAAATCATTGGTGGATTCGATGAGACAATATTAAAATAACTAAATGGAGCGCCATTTATTATCCCCTTGTCAGACATAGTTGTAACAAATGCAATAGGTCTAGGAATAATACTACCTACCAAAAATTTATAATTTTCCCTTTCAGTATTGTTGGAAGGATCAATTGAAAGCAAAAGAAATCACTCCTTTTCGTCTACCTGCTTACCTTATATGTTAGCAAACCTTGTTTTATCTGTCCTCTATGGTGCTCATATAAAAATGCGAAATCTCATGGATTTCGCATTTTTATTATTTAAGAACCAATGGTTGAATGGTTTGGTTGTCACCAATTAACGTTATTTCACTAAATGGTGTTTCCTCCCCTACTTTTGCATTCTCTGCAATGAAACTGCCACTTCCAACGACTGCACGATTAATCTCTGCATTTTCACCGATAATGGTGTTAGGTAAAATAACGGAATCCTTAATCACAGCACCTTTGCCTACGGTCACTCCATAAAACAACACAGAATTTTCAACTTTACCATAAACTTTGCAGCCTTCACTAATAATCGATTGGTGTAACGAAGCTTTTCCATCTAGATACATGGGAGGATGAGAAATTCCGTTTGTATAAATGATCCATTCTTCATGTTTTAAAATCGGGTTCGTATTTACGGATAGTAAATCCATATGTGCTTCCCAAAAGCTTTGAACAGTGCCAACATCCTTCCAATACCCATTAAAATGATAGGCATGTAAGTGGCAGCGATCACGAAGCATCGATGGAATAACATCCTTGCCAAAATCTTTGGAGGAAAATGGATTGTTTTCTTCTTTTTCTAGATATTTTTTTAAGATAGGCCAATTAAATAAGTAGATTCCCATAGAAGCAAGATTCGATTTAGGCTGAATAGGCTTTTCCTCAAACTCTATTATCCGCTTTGAAACAGGATTAATATTCATGATTCCGAATCTGCCTGCCTCACTCCAGGGGACATTAATGACTGAAATGGTGGCATCCGCTCCAGTTTGCTTATGCTCATTAACCATATGACTGTAATCCATCTTATAAATATGGTCTCCTGAGAGGATGAGCACATATTCTGGATTTTGACTTTCAATATAGCGAAGGTTTTCGAATACAGCATGTGCGGTTCCTTCATAGCTATTCTCTGCTTGGTCACTTTGATTTGGCTGAAGGATGGCAATACCACCTATCTTTCGATTTAGGCCCCACTTTTCCCCATCCTCGATATAGTTTTGAAGACTCTCTTGTTTATATTGAGTAAGGATTCCAACAGTATCAATGCTAGAATTTTTGCAATTACTAAGGGCAAAATCTATGATCCGATATTTCCCTCCAAATGGAACTGCTGGCTTTGCTAAATTACGAGTTAAATCTTTTAGTCGTGAACCTTTTCCTCCTGCTAGTAACATGGCAATACATTGTTTTTTGGCCATTAGAACCTCCTCTTTCATAATCAAATTCGCTTATGTAAATACTTATTTGCCCTCATTGTAGCACCCCTATTTAATAGAAAATATGAATAAATTGCGACGGGTAAAATGCATATTCGACGTAATTCCATTTTACTTCTACATAAAATCAACGAATCTTAACGTTTAGCTAATATAAATAAACTGTTTATGTCGAATTATAGCGATGTAATAATTGAAAAATATGAATATTTTGTGAAGAATTTGCCAAACAAAAAAACACGCTGAATATATTTTATCAGCGTGTTACAAACCATTATTAATGACCAACTGCTTTTTCAAGACCGCCTGGTTTATTATGAACAGCGAGCTTTTCTATTAATTTATTACTTTCTTTATTTAGGCCTTTTAACTGAACTTTAATTCCATTCTGATGATATTTAATGACCACTTTATCAACGGCTCCTACAGCCGAGTCATCCCATAAATGAGTTTGTGTTAAATCAAGCGTAACTTTCTCAACATCCTCATTGTAGTTAAAACTTTCAACAAATTCTGTTACAGAAGCAAAGAATAATTGTCCTGAAACGCGATAAATCTTATGGGACCCTTCTGAAGCCAGAGTGGTTACTTTTACTTTTGAAATCTTTGAAGCGAAGAAAATCGCACTCAATAAAATTCCTACTAGAACACCCTTTGATAAGTCATGTGTAAGTAGAACTGTACCAACAGTTGCAATCATTACAATTGTATCTGAAATAGGAGTTTTGTGAATATTTTTTACTGATGACCAATCAAAAGTTCCAATGGAAACCATGAACATAACTCCAACCAAAGCTGCCATAGGAATTTGAACCAAGAAATCATTTAATAGGATAATAAGCACCATTAAAAATACACCGGCTACCAATGCTGATAGTCTGCCTCGACCACCAGATTTCACGTTAATAACAGATTGTCCAATCATGGCACAGCCTGCCATTCCACCGAAAAATCCGGAAACGATATTAGCAATTCCTTGTCCTCGTGCTTCCTTGTTCTTGTCACTTGTTGTATCCGTCATATCATCTACAATGGAAGCTGTTAATAAGGATTCAACCAAACCAACAATAGCGATCGATAATGAATAAGGAAAAATGATTTGTAATGTTTCAAAATTTAATGGAATATCAGGGATTAAGAAAAATGGAAGAGATTGTGTCAATTCACCCATATCCCCAATTGTTCGAACACCGCTTCCAGTCATAACGGCAAACACAGTAATCACGATAATTGCAACTAATGGAGATGGAACAACCTTAGTGAATCGTGGAAAAATATAAATAATGGCACATGAACCTGCTACCATTGCATACATCACCCATGATTCTCCAACAAAATGAGTTAATTGAGCAGAAAAAATGAGGATAGCTAATGCGTTTACGAATCCAATCATCACCGAACGTGGGACAAATTTCATTAATTTTCCTAATTTAAGAACGCCCATTATTATTTGAATCACACCTGTTAAGATGGTTGCGGCGAGTAAGTATTGTAACCCATAGTCTGCAACTAACGTCACCATTACTAAAGCTGTTGCACCTGTTGCAGCTGAAATCATTCCTGGTCTCCCACCTACAAAGGCAATAACGACAGCAATACAAAAAGATGCATATAACCCAATCATGGGGTCAACTCCAGCGATAAGGGAGAAAGCAATCGCTTCTGGAATAAGTGCCATTGCCACGACGATTCCGGATAATACATCGCCTTTGATGTTACCAAACCATTGATCTTTCATTGTGTAACTTTTCATGAAGCACCTCTTTTCAATTCTTTAATTATTAATGACTTTCAACTCTCATGAAAGTCGGGCCGTTTTGAACAAGAAACAGTATATATGATTGTGACAAATTTGTGAAACAGAATGTAAGCGTAAATAATAATCTTTCTTTTTGTTTTACTCCTTTTTACGCTTGTTTTCTTGATAATGCTGTAAAAAATAAAAAAACAGAAGGGCTATGCCTCCTGTTTTCCGCTACTCAAGCTCTCGTTCTAAAACTTCGTTTAAATCAGTCCAGTCTAAGATACGGGGATATTGTAAATGTCGATTATAAGATTGATCCCTTACAAATACTTTTACAGAATCTTGAGAAAGTGTATCTAATACCTCAGCTTTATCATCAAAATAATAGTCCAGCTTTAATTCTTTAATAATGTGAACCTTTTCGTGATCCTGCATTCCATAGTAAAAACGGTCATCTCGAACAGGGAAGCCTTGTTCCTTCATCCATTTTTTCGTCCGTTCCCCATGTTCTTTTGGCCTTGCAGTTATGTAATAAATCTCATGCCCTTTTTCTTCAAGTTCCCGTAAGGTTTCAACTGCATTTGGAAAAGGAGGACAGTCTGTATAATAAATCTCTTCTAAGGAAGATCTCCACATTGCACTTCCCTCTTCATCTGATAACTCAAAGGGCTCATGAATCTCGACCCTTTTTAACTCGTGGAATACTTCAGATGGTACGTTTTTGTTTAACTTTTTGTTGTATATAGTAAAAGCATGCTCTCTTAAATTTATTAATGTGTCATCAATATCGAAACCAAATTTCATTTCATGGCCCCTCGTGTGTGTAGATTGGATAGCCTGTAAATTTATAATCACGACCGATTTGCTCTAAAGAAAGATTGGATAAATTCACAGCATCTTTCATTTTATCAAACCCAGATCCTGCTAGGAAAGATGGTGCTGTATGACCGCCAATGATTTTAGGTGCTACATACAAGACTAGTTTATCAATTAATTTATTTTCTAAAAAAGACCAGTTCACCGTTCCTCCTCCTTCAATTAAAACGGAGGAAACAAGCTTTTCGCCCAATATTTGTAGAACTTCTGTTGGATTTACATGCTTTGAACCGGTAGTTGGAAATACAGAAACTCCTGCTTCATCTAGAACTTTTCTCTTCTCTTTGTCAAAATTCGCACTTGTAAAGATCCAGGTTTCGGCCAACTTATCATGAATGACCTTAGATTCTAACGGAATCCGTAAAGTAGAATCTAAAATGATGCGAATGGGATTCCGGCCATTCGGTATTCGTGTAGTAAGTTCGGGATCATCTTGAATAACCGTATTAACACCAACAAGAATGCCCATATTTTCATTTCTAAGATGATGAACATCTCGTCTTGCTTCTTCTGAGGTAATCCATTTACTATCAAAAGAATGTGTCGCAATTTTTCCATCTAAAGTAATCCCGGCTTTCAGGGTGATAAAAGGTGTTTTCTCAACAATGAATTTATTAAAAACTTCATTCATCTTTTGTGACTCTGCCTGACGGACACCAATAATTACTTCAATACCAGCATCCTCTAAAATTTTCACGCCATTCCCTGAAACAACTGGATTGGGATCGAGGGTTGCAATTACAACTTTTTTAATCCCTGCCTCTACAATCGCAACTGCACAAGGTCCTGTTCTTCCATGGTGAGAACAAGGCTCAAGGGTCACATAAATCGTCCCGCCTTTTGCTTTTTCTCCAGCCATCCGAATCGCGTGAATCTCAGCATGGGGCTCGCCTGCTTTTAAGTGAGTACCAATTCCCACGATACGATTATCATTGACAATGACCGATCCGACCAATGGATTTGGGTCGGTCTGTCCTTTCATTGCCTGTGCATTATTTAATGCTAAATCCATGTAAAGTTCATGATTAGTCATTTGGGCAAGTCCCCTCATCAACTTCTTCTTCTAGATGACCAGACTTTTTAATCTTTGTCTGTAAATACTTCTCATTATACTCAGACACATCTCCCCATAATGGCTGTCTGCCTGAAACCTCTAAACCTGCTTCTTTTAAGGCATTTAATTTTTTTGGATTGTTCGTCATCAGGGTTACAGGTTTTTGACGAATAGCTTTCAAAACTTGAATGGCGTCACTGTAGTTTCTAGAGTCATCTACAAACCCAAGTCCTTCATTTGCCTCGACGGTGTCGTAGCCATTTTCTTGCAGAACATAAGCCATTGCCTTACTAAACAAACCAATTCCTCTTCCCTCATGGTTTGCTAGGTAGAATAAGGCACCTGTTCCATGCTCCTGGATCATTTTCATTGATTGTTTAAGTTGATACCCGCAATCACATCTTTTACTTCCAAAAATATCACCTGTATGACAAATAGAATGCATGCGAATAATGGCTTCCGCCGAGTACTCGAAGTCCCCATAAACTAGGACACTTGATTGCTGAAACTCAGCTAAATTGGAAGATGATAATTTATCAATAATCCTTTCAAAGTCCTCTGTAACCTCGTCACAATTCAACCAGCAGTACCACTTGAACTCCACTGTTTCTCCATATAAATTAACGGGAAGTTTTATAGGTCCGACTAAATAAATTGCACCTTTTTCCGTACGAATTAATTGGATTTTATCTTCTAATACTGACAGTACCTTGGTATCCAGACCTTGTTTCATTTATATATCCCCTTTTTTATTTAGTTTGCCGTATTCATTTTTATTTCATGCTAACGGTTTTGCTGGCAGTGATTTCATCTTTCATTACCTTAAGAAGGAGCAATCTACTGTGACTGCTCCCTAATAACTCTTATTTTATTATCAACCCTAATAATCGTGCAAATCCTATGGCTTGATCAGATGTAACTTCACAACCAGCAAGATCATTTATTGAAACGCTTAATTGGTCAAAAGTGCAACTGCTTAGATCAATCCCCTTTAGCGGAGTTCTTTCAAAATTGGCTTCATTTAAATCACATTCTTTAAATGCCACCTTGTTAAAATTGGCTTCATAATAGTCTGCATTGCGCAGGGAACATGAATCAAAAAGTACTTGCTTTAGTTTGGAATATCCAAATGACAGTAAATTTGCATTGCAGTTTTGGAATAAGACATTTCCAAGTGAAGCGTCTGAAAGATTAAGTCCTAGTATTTTTGACTCTTTAAATTCGACTCGATGAATACTTCCACCTCGAAAGTCTGAATTGGATAAATCACAATGATCGAATATAACATCTGTTAATTCTATTTTTCGAAAAGAAACATCGATAAAGGTCACATTTTTAAAAATAACTTGTTCGAAGCGTATTCTATGTATTTCTTCATTCGAAATGGTACAATCACTAATCCGACACATTTCATAAAAGGGATCTTCCGTTTCTTGAAATGTTACAGGGGGTAGGTCAGTTGGTATTTTCGGTTTTTGGAGTTTTACCTTCATTTGTACACCATCCTTTATAAGAAAAGACCTTTGTTTCATACAAAGGTCTACTTCAAGTCCTATTCACCTAAATCCACATTGTGGTAAATTCGCTGAACATCTTCAAGGTCTTCTAATACATCAATCATTTTTTCGAATTTTGCTTGAGCATCCTCTGGAAGTGTTACTTCATTCTGTGCAAGCATCGTTAGTTCGGCCACTGTAAATTCTGTAATTCCCACATTCTTAAATGCTTCTTGTACAGCGTGGAACTGTTCAGGCTCAGCATAAACGATAACGGATTCATCTTCTTCAATAATGTCACGTACGTCAACGTCAGCTTCCATTAAAATCTCAAGCACTTCATCAGCAGTTTTACCTTCAAGACCAATAACTGCTGTTGCATCGAACATATAGGCCACAGATCCGCTGACTCCCATGTTACCACCGTTTTTACCAAATGCAGCACGCACATCAGAAGCTGTACGGTTCACGTTATTTGTTAAGGCATCAACGATGACCATAGATCCGTTTGGTCCAAAGCCTTCATAACGAAGTTCAGAGTAACTTTCTTCTGATCCGCCTTTAGCTTTGTCGATCGCACGGTCAATAATGTGTCTTGGTACATTGTAAGTTTTAGCGCGTTCTAAAACGAATTTTAATGCCTGATTCGATTCAGGGTTCGGTTCACCCCTTCTCGCAGCTACATAAATTTCAACTCCAAATTTTGCATAAATACGACTAGTATTTGCATCCTTTGAGGCTTTCTTTTCTTTAATATTGTTCCATTTACGGCCCATACTGTCCACTCACTTTCAACTTTGGCTCTATAGAAAAATAGTAATAGAAATAGACTTATTCTTCAACCATTTTCTAAAATGATAGGTTCTACCAAGTAATATTATACCGAAATTGCTAAATTTGTCATCATTCCTTATGTATTTAAATAGCAAAAGTCAGGAGATTTGTCCTGACTTTTTCAAGATAGCTTTAATTTAGCAATAAATTTGATTTCATTTTGAAATTTTTCTAGAATTTCTTCAAATGATGAATTGATTAATAGCGGGAAAAGATTTTCAAGTGCTTCGGAATAATTTTGTCCTAATGCTTCTCGTAATAGAACATACTCATGAAAAAGCAATGCTTTCTCAAAATCAATACCTAGTTCATATAATCCACGGAACAAAGTCTCTTTTGGGATTTGTCTAATCTTTTTATATATTTTTTCATTTTTTTCGATAAACTTTTCTTCTAAATACCTGGTTACATAATCTCTGTAGACCATTTGCCCAATATCATTTGTTTCTTTTTTTGTATAATTAAAGCCAATCACACGGCCTTCCTTATTTTCACGGATAATAAAGGTTTGATTCCCTTTTAAATGTTGGATGAAATTCTTCACACTTTTGTCAAAAGTTTTGTTGAATTTGATGATTTGATGCAATTTGATTGCAAAATCAGTATTTTCTTCACCGACAACAAATAATCTGTCCACGATAGGCAAAAGCTTTAATACTCCCTCAGAAAGTTGACTCGAGGCATCATAGATAATAATATCGAATTCTTTCTTCATCTTTTTTACAATCCGTTTTTGTTCTGTTAGTGTTAATTTTGAAAAATCATGGATGACCTCTTCAGAAAGACCTTCTTTTTCTAACGTCCCATATGAAATAAATGCAGCTGATAGATCCGTATTCATTTTTAGCCAATGATAAATAGATAAAGATAATTCTGTCACACCAGATTTCGCCTTTGGCGAATAAAAGCCGACCAAGTACATGTTATTCACCTGCCTTTTATTACTATAGTATTGAAACAATGGTTCAAAGGTTAAAGACAAACCCTTGGATTGTCCCTTTTTTTAAAAAAAGGCTCTCTTTAAATAAAAAAGAATGACATCACATGTAATGTCATCCTAATGTTTCCTATTTAATTATTATCCTGATACTCTGGGACTGCTTTCAAATCCGCCTCTTTTATGAGATCCATCACAAAAGGGTTTCTTATTGGAAAGTCCGCATCTGCAAAGATAAACTTTCGCTTTTTTCGGATATTCATTGCCTTCTGAATCAAATAATTGAAAATCTCCACTTACCTCCAACGGGCCATTATCAGAAATTTTAATTTTATTATCCATACATCTTTACTCCCTTGTGTTTTTTATGAGCGAATAAAATTCTGCCCGAAGATCTGGTCGATTTTCATAGATTCCAAGAAGACTTGATGTTATGGTAACAGTGTTTGTCTTCTTGATGCCTCTGCTGCACATACACATATGTTTCGCTTCGACTACAACAATCGTACCTTCTGGTTCTAATACTTTTTCAATGGCTTGTGCAATCTGTGTTGTAAGTCGTTCCTGAACTTGAAATCTTTTGGCATAGCCTTCCACCAACCGCCCCATTTTGGAGAGACCGGTTATTTTCTCCTTTGGAATATAGCCAATATGTGCTACGCCAAAGAATGGAGAAAAATGATGTTCGCATAAGGAATAAAACTCGATATCTTTTATTAAAATGAGACCCTTATGGTGAATATCAAACGCTTTTTCTAAGTGAATGCTAGGGTCTTCATGATATCCTTCCGTGTATTCCAGGAATGCTTTAAGGACTCTAAAAGGAGTATCCAGTAAACCATCCCGCTCAGGGTCATCGCCGCAAAGTTTAATTAATTGTCCTACTGCCTCAGAAAACTGTGCAACAATGTTTCCATTTTCGGAGGCAGTTAGCTGATTAAACAAATGTGGATATTTTTCATATAGAATCTGTAACTGCTCACTCTTCATAATCACATCATCCCTTTAAAATTTATAGGACTACTCATCCTCAATTATGATTCGAGGAGTGTTTTCGCTAACGGGTTCATCTAAAAGAACCTGAAAAACACAGCAACCATCACCATTCTGAAGTCGTTTCTCTCTTTTCACAGAACATCCTAATAAATGAGTTAAAACTGAAACGCTTACACTGCAAAGTATAGGTCGCTGCAATGCAACATTATGGAATGGGCAGTTACGTTCAATGAGTGAATAAACATGATTTTTATTTTCTATTTCCATAAATGAATCATCTTTCTTATAGAAATCCTTTAAAACATTTAAACGTTCATTTGTACTTAATCCGATTAATTTTGGTTCCCACTGGCGAATTCTTTGTTCAATCATTGCGGAGAGGATATTTTTTAGTGCTTCTTCTCCCAGAGAATTAATTAATGTATCTAAAACTTCAATCGTTAGGTGATCATAATTTTTTTCGAAAAGATGTTCTCCGGCAGTTGTTAATCGATACTGTAGTACAGGTCGGCCAACACCATTGTTTTCTGAATAACGAGTTACCCATCCTTCTTTTTCTAATTGAAGAAGGTGCTGCCGTACTCCTTCACCACTTATCTCTAAGAAGGATGCCAGCTCGCTCATTGATGAGGATCCGTTATTTTTTATGAATTGTATGATTCTGCGGCGTGGTTCTGACATATGGTCAGCGTGGAAACTCATCCTTTTCCCTCCCTATACTCTCTTTTTAAAATATATTCAGGTATAGGTCGAATAGTTCAAGTTTTTCATTGGAAAACTTGGTTAATTAGATAAGAAACACAAAAAACCCTTTCGCTCTGAAAGGGCTCAGAAGTTAAGAATTTAATAATATGGGTAGCCGCTATAAGGATAATAGCCTGGATATGGTGCCGGTGTTGGATAAGGCGTTGCTACTGGATAAGGATATGCACCATAGCCCGGTGAACCTAATGCTCCTGCAGCCAAACCTCCTAGTAAACCTCCTACAAATGGTGCTCCACCAAATCCTCCATATCCATATCCATGTCCATAGTGACCATGATGGTGCCCGCCGTGATGCCCGCCGTGATGCCCGCCGTGGTGCCCGCCGTGATGCCCGCCATGATGCCCGCCATGATGCCCGCCGTGATGTCCACCGTGGTGACCTCCATGGTGCCCACCGTGATGACCGCCATGATGTCCTCCGAATCTGTTTAAATCCATCATATTTTTCATCCTCCTCCGAAAATCTTTCCTTTTACTGTATGTAGGATAGATGTCCTAGGAATGGGCGCAGGTAGCAATAATGGATTGGTGTTATAATGAAAGAAATAATAAATGAGGTTCTACCTATGAAAAAATTACTTTTATTGACTTTAATAATATCAATTTTTATTTTTCTATTATTGTCTCCTGTGCTACTTCAACTAGTTTCCTATCTCCATCCAGTCGTTTTAGGTGTTGTTTTTTTCTGTATTGTAATGTCAGTATTGTTTTTTATCTGCTTAATACGCCGTGAAACCATCCAGATTTCCTACTCAAATTTAAGGTTCCTACTACTTTTCTATTCCTTTGGATTATTTATTTTGCTGTTTTTTCGACACAGCGATCAGTCCTATCAGTCCCTTAATCTAATTCCACTTTCAACAATTGCCTTTTATTTATCAGGTAAGGTAAATGGGTTAATTGTCTTTTATAATTTGGCAGCTAATATAGGCTTATTTATTCCCTATGGTATATTTTTAATGGTTAAAAATCGTTCTCGATTTCAATTATTCTATCTACCATTCCTTTTTATTTCGATGATAGAAATACTCCAGTACGTTTCTCATAGAGGTAGTATGGATATTGATGACCTTATTTTAAATGTACTTGGTTTTTATATTGGATATCTATTGCATCCTCTATTCAACAAGGTTATCAAAGTACTCAATAAAAACTAAGAACCATCAGGATCCTAAATAAGGACTGATGGCTCATTCACTAACACTATTTTTTTTAACATGGAATGTTCTTTTTAAAGGAAAATTTTCCGTTTTTAAACAAATACTAGCAACAGCCATAAGTACAGCCCTACAAGAGTGAAAATAAGCGTTGGTGGGATGACAATGATGGTGACTTTAATATAATCCATCCAGGAAATTTTTATATTGTTTTTCTTTAGAATATCCATCCATAACAATGTTGCCAGGGTACCAATAGGCAGTATTAAGGAACCGATATCACTTCCAATAATATTTGCTAAATATACAGTCTGCGTTAATAATGGTTCTAATCCCATTTCAGTTAAAGCCAGCGTTGAAACCATTAAGGCAGGATGGTTGTTGAAAATATTAGATAGGAAGGCTGTTATGATTCCCATAGTAACGCTTGCGTGAAGTAAACTGCCATTTACAATGGAACTTAGCTGTTCCACCATTAGGGTCGTTAATCCTATATTGTGTAATCCATAGATTAGAACATACATGCTAAAAGCAAAAATTAAGATATGCCATGGTATTTTGAATAGAACGTCTTTTGGGTTTTTCTTTAAATGGATCCATCTCCAAATTAATAAGACGATTGAACCGAGAACAGCTACTAATGAAACCGAGATGTTCAAAAAAGATGCTACAAAAAGGCTGATTCTGACGATAAATACGAAGATTAACATTTGAATCATTAACTTTTTTTGTTTTTCAAACATATCCTCATTTTTTCTTTGTAAAGGATGAAAACGATTGTTATTTAACAATGGCAGTGTGTAGGAATGGAGTCTGATTTCTTTAGGGATGTCCTTCTTGAAAACGAGGAGGAGTAAATAAGCCAAAAATAGAAGTCCAATCGTAGCTGGAACAAACATCATGGCAGTTTGTAGATAAAGATCCATTCCGATAATTTTGAGCGCAATTAAATTTACAATATTACTTACACCAATTGGAGCACTTGAAGCTGTGGCAATCAAGGCGCCACTTAATAAATATGGAATCTTTTGTCGGTCCTTTAATCCGATATTTTTAAAAATTAGGATGAGTATGGGTGTGGTAATTAGAATACTGCCGTCATTGTTAAAAAACATCGTCATCAAAAAACACAGTAATAATGTATACCAGAATAAACGAATTCCGGACCCTTTTGATACTTTTAACATCAGTGCTGCCGTCCATCTAAAGAAGCCGAAACTTTCAAGCACGATTGCCATAACGATTGTGGCGATAATCGTTACCGCTGCTCCTGTTACTTTGGAGCTTATGTCCAACAAATCAGTTAGCGAAACGCTGCCGCTTAACATTACAATGATTGCCCCAATCGTTGCTGGAATTGCTTCATTCATATTTTTCGGACGGATAAATATCATTACCATGGTTAGGAAAAAGGCAAATATGGTTATGATCACCGTCGATGGTTGATACATATCAGTTATTTCTCTCCTTTCAATTGTCTAAAATTTCTTCTAAGAATTCTCCTTTTCTGTCTTCTCTTGTCCTTTGCTCTATCATACGTAGTTCCTAAGGGGCTTGAACTAAACGAATATCTTGAATTTATGTAAATCAGCAGGTATCTAGAAATTTTTAAAAATTAATGATTGGATTTATGCCTATCTTTTTGGAGGTAAACCAATACCTAGTGGGTATTTTTATAGGTAACAGTCTTGTGTTTTAATAATAATCAAAAAAAACCGGTACTCCGATAGTACCGGTTGATTTTTATTATTTTTTACCTTTTGAGCTCTTGCCTTTAGACCCCTTGCTACCGCCGGAGCCTTTACTGCCTTTGGACCCCTTGCTGCCGTGTGTACCTTTACTGCCTTTGGATCCTTTACTGCCGTGTGAACCTTTACTGCCTTTGGATCCTTTACTGCCGTGTGAGCCTTTATCACCTTTGGATCCTTTGCTGCCGTGTGAGTCTTTACTGCCTTTGGGTCCTTTGTTACCGTGTGAGCCTTTATCACCTTTGGATCCTTTGCTGCCGTGTGAGCCTTTATCACCTTTGGATCCTTTGCTGCCGTGTGAGCCTTTATCACCTTTGGATCCTTTGCTACCGCTAGAACCCTTACTGCCTTTGGACCCGTTGCTACCGTGCGAACCTTTACTGCCTTTGGATCCTTTACTGCCGTGTGATCCTTTCTCACCTTTTGATCCTTTGCTGCCGTGTGAGTCTTTACTGCCTTTGGGTCCTTTGTTACCGTGTGAACCTTTACTACCTTTGGATCCTTTGCTGCCGTGTGAGCCTTTACTACCTTTTGATCCTTTGCTGCCGTGTGAGCCTTTACTACCTTTGGATCCTTTGCTGCCATGCGAGCCTTTACTGCCTTTGGATTCTTTGCTGCCGCCAGAACCCTTACTGCCTTTGGAACCTTTTTTACCACCGTAACCATAATAACCGCCATAAGACCCTTTACTCCCACCAGAACCATGTGAACCCTTGGATCCTTTGCTGCCGCCAGAACCATGTGATCCCTTGGATCCTTTACTGCCGCTAGAACCATGTGAACCCTTGGACCCTTTGCTGCCGCCAGAACCATGTGATCCCTTGGACCCTTTGCTGCCGCCAGATCCCTTGGATCCTTTACTGCCGCCAGAGCCACGTGATCCCTTGGATCCTTTGCTGCCGCCAGAGCCACGTGATCCCTTGGATCCTTTGCTGCCGCCAGAGCCACGTGAGCCTTTGGATCCTTTGCTGCCGCCAGAGCCACGTGAGCCTTTGGATCCTTTACTTCCACCTGAACCATGTCCGCCTTTTCTACCCTTTGGACCTTTTCGCCCCTTTGGACCTTTAGGACCTTTTTTGCCACGAGATCTACCAGAACCACGTGAGCCTTTGCTGCCCTTACTTCCACGCGAACCGCGCGAGCCCTTAGATCCTCTACTTCCACCAGAACCACGCGAGCCTTTAGATCCTCTACGTCCACGCGAACCGCGTGAGCCTTTAGATCCTCTACTTCCACCAGAACCGCGTGAGCCTTTAGATCCTCTACTTCCGCCTGAACCGCGCGAGCCTTTAGATCCTCTACTTCCACCAGAGCCGCGTGAGCCTTTAGATCCTCTACTTCCGCCTGAACCGCGCGAGCCCTTAGATCCTCTACTTCCACCAGAACCGCGCGAGCCTTTAGATCCTCTACTTCCACCCGAACCGTGTTTCCCTTTTCTTCCCTTAGGCCCCTTAGGACCTTTTCGTCCTTTTGGCCCTTTTGGACCTTTTTTCCGTCGAGACCGTCCAGAACCGCGTGAGCCCTTGGATCCTTTACTTCCACTAGAACCGCGTGAGCCCTTGGATCCTTTACTTCCACCAGAACCGCGTGAACCCTTGGACCCTCTACTTCCACCAGATCCCTTGCTGCCTTTACTGCCGCATGTCCCATGACTGCCACTTGAGCCCTTACTTCCTTTAGACCCTTGACTTCCGTCTGACCCTTTGCTGCCACTGGAATCTGAACCATCGCAGAAACATTTTTTGTCTTGTTTATCATCTGGATTGTTATTTAGAAATAAAACGACTCCATTATCCTTAGCTTTTGACAGCATCTGATTCATGTCCTTCATCATCTGGGTTTTCCACCACTTTCCATAAAAATATTATTTACACTTTCTAATTTATGGTAATAAAGTGGTACTTGATATAGACAAACATTTATTTTTTTAATTTCATATTATAAATATTTACGTGTCCACATTTGTCCTCTCTATAAATTGTAGATGTTTGTACTGCACATTCAACCTGGATGCTGCATACTATCTAGAAAAAATGTATGTATAGGAGTATTTACGTGTTAAAATACGAAATCTTCATTAATCCAAAATGGCTCCAAAAGTTGGAAGATGATATTTGGGAGGATGAGCATGTCCCAGCCGTATTAAAAATAGGCGAAAATCGATACAAAATAGGACTCACCTATCGGGGAAATGTCATTAGAAAGAAGAAGAAAAAATCCTATAATATCATTTTTCTAAACCCTTATCTCGTCGATGGAGCTCATGAAATTCATCTAAACGCTGAGTACGAAGATATTTCACTGAGCCGAAATAAACTCTCCCTTGACTTTTTTGATCGCATTGGTGTGACTTCCCCGCATTCTAAGCACGTACTTCTTTATATGAATGGTTTTTGTAAAGGAATATATTTAGAATTGGAATCCTTTGACCAACATCTTTTGAAAAAAAGAAATCTGCCGGAAGGTCCAATCATATATGCCACTAATTATTTCGCAAACTTCTCTCTACTCTCTCCCGAGAATAAATTAAAAGTGAGTTTAGATGAGGGTTACACGATAAAATATGGAGATCAGAAGGATCTTACCTTATTAGAGGAATTTATTGAGATGATCAACACTTTTCCGAACGAAGAGTTTGAAAAAGAAGTTGGTAAAATCCTAGATATTGATAAATACCTAAAGTGGCTTGCTGGTGTTGTTTGTACACAGAACTTTGATGGCTTTATCCATAACTATGCTCTTTATTTAAATAGCAAAACAAAGCTGTTTGAGATAACCCCTTGGGATTATGATGGCACTTGGGGAAGAGACCTTCACGGCAGGATACTTGACCACGATTTTGTCCCGATTAGTGGGTATAATACCTTAACTGGACGACTTCTCCATATTTACCCATTTAGATTAAAATACAAGGAAATCTTGTCTTCTGTCCTAGAAAATCATTTTTGCCTAGAAACCTTAGAACCAATTATTGAGCAACAATTTCAAACTTTAAGACCCTTTATTAAGATAGATCCCTATATAAATATGGACAAAAAATACTTTGACAAAGAAAAAGAAGTCATTTTCGATTTTATTAATAAAAGATATGAATTTTTAATGAAAGAGCTGGCGACATTATGACCTTTTAACTTGTATATGGAATCCATATACTTCTTTTTTTGCCTATTTTTTGAAAAAGGTAAGAAAAAAGGCTCGTCGTTTAGTACAACATCATACCATGACACATATAAATGCAGTGTAAAAGTTTATTTATTTAAAGGAGGATAAATATTGTGAATAACGACATGTGGAAGTCTTTAGTGGGGAAGACGATCAAGGTTGACAGAGGAGGACCAGAATCAAGAATTGGTAAATTAATGGCGGTTCTTGATGACCACCTAGTACTCTTGACTAAAGATGATGGTGTGCTTTATTACAATACACACCATGTCAAAAGTGTAACAGAAAATTCAAAGGACACGATGGATTTAGGAATTGAGGTTCCTGAGAATTTCGAATTTAAAAGTGCTTCAAGCTTCCAAGGACTTTTAGACAGCTTAAAATTCCAATGGGTAAGAATTAACCGTGGAGGTCCGGAAAAACTTGAAGGTGTTATTAGCGAAATTAATAAAGACTTTGTATCATTAATTAGCAAAGAAGAAGTTGTCCGTGTTTCTATGTGGCATATCCGAAATATCAGCTATGGATTAAAAATCGAAAGTGAAAAACAAGAAGAAAATAAAGATCAAGGTAAAGAAGAAAACACGATGTCTCAAACAGAAAAACAAGTTGTGAGACAAAGAGTTGTACGTGCAGAAAATTCACAAGTAAGACAATGAAAATAAAAAACCTTGTCGCTTCTCCAAAGAGGAGCGGCAAATTTACCCTAAGGAGGAACATTGAATGGGATCTGATAATTTTTCATCGACTGTGGATTTACTAAAAGGCTACAATGTAAACCTGTTTGTTGGTGAAGAAATTATAAAAGGAAAATTAATGGGCGTAGAGACGGACCATATCATCCTAGAAGATGAAAATGCATACGTCTATTACTATAGCATTGATAAAATCCATGCTATTACAAAAAATACGAAACAATATAAAGGTGAAGAAATCACCACGGAATTTGTAAAAACTCAGAGTTTAGCGGACTTATTAAACTCTTTAAAAAATTCATGGGTATCTATATTGTGTTTAAATAAGCAATCTTTTGACGGTGTCCTAGGTTTCGTCGATGCTGACTTTGTTACACTAATCAATGGTGAAAATCGAATTTTAATCAAGATTTCTCACATTTCAAATATATTAAAAGGCTATCGGAAAGAAGAAAAACAAGAAGAAAATAAAAATGAAACGGAAGCAACAGTTTCAGATAGCAAATTGGAAGAAAAAGAAGATTATTATGTTGAAGAACAAGTAATCATGAAATCAAACAAACAAGAAAAAAAAGATCAGCAAAATAAAGTAGTAACGATGGTAGAAAACGAACCTGTTGTCTCACCCAATGTAATTGTAAATCAACCAGAAAACGAGAAAAAGGTTTGGGCAGAACCTAGCAAAACCTCAGCACCAGCTGCAAAAATTAGCAACGAAATAAAACCTGCAAAAGAAGAGAAAAAGCAAAGCACACATGGTGAAAGCATTCAGCCAATAGTGAATGTAAAACAAAACAGCCAAAATGAAGTCAAATGGACAAAAACCGAACTATCTCAATCACACAAAGATGATGTGAAAAAACAGAAATCAGAAGTTAAGATTCAAAACATCGTTAAGCTTGATAAAGAGAATGTTCAAAAACCTACTGGTGTCTCACTGGAGAAAAAATCTCATGGAAAACAACCTGTACAAGAGCAAGTAAAAACTGTTCCAACACTGAAAAAAGAAGTCATTTCTACTTCTACCAAGGAGTTATTGAATAAAGTAAATAAAGTGAAAGAAGCCATTGATGCAACTCCACTTATGAAAACTGAGAAATCAAAAAGAAACAGTGTAGAGGCTCAAAAAGAGGAAAATAAACCTAAGGCACAATCAGTTGGAGCGTCACGTTTTTCGGGTGAACCAGCAATGCGTGATTTTGACCGCAGATCCATCTTCTCTGGATGGCCAAATCGAAATCAGTCACAAAGACGCATTTAATTACTCCCCTACAAATGACAGAAAATGATTAAACCTAACCTTATCTTTCCTATTTCGATAACAATACCCATAAGAAATTTTACAATAAAGAGCAGGGCATTCAGATTAGTAGGATCCACTTGTGTGGGCCCTCTCTTATTGTAAAAATATTTTAGTAGAAAGGATGTGATTAAATGAAAATAAAAGACCATATCGGTACCTATATAAAACTAGAAATCTCTGGAAATAAGCCGATAAGCGGAATCTTAATCGACATTGGCAGTGATTTGTGGGTGATTTACAATGGTTATGATTATCTATACATTCCTACCGTTCATGTTCAAAATTGGAAGTTTCCAAAAATGGAAGAAATCGATGAAATCATTACTCTGTCAGAAGATCAATCTCCTATTTTTAATCCCAATGAGGAAATTTCATTACGAAAAACCCTTACCGCGGCAAAGGGAATTTTCACTGAAATATATGTAACAAGTAAACAAGCATTACATGGTTACATTATCAGCATCATGAATAATTATTTTGTTTTTTACTCCCCTATCTACAAAACGATGTTTATCTCCCTCAATCACTTGAAATGGTTAATTCCTTATACAAATAAGCAGCGTCCCTATGGTTTAAGCAATGAGAATTTACCAGTTAATCCATCTAATATTACATTTGCAAGATCATTTGAAGTCCAGATTGAAAAATTGGTTGGGACATTAATTGTATTTAATATCGGGGAAAATGAAAATGTAATGGGGAAAAGTATGGGGATAAAAAATAATTTTGTTGAACTTATAACGGCAAAAGGCGAACCCGTCTATTTAAATTTACAACATATTAAAACTGTTCATATGACATAAACCATGAGCCTAGCGCTCCATTTAACCAACTTACAGAGTGTCTAGGCACTCTTTTTATTTATAGATAACTTCATAAGAAGGAAACAAATTTAAAAACCTACATATATACTTGACTTTGTTGCATACATTTTTATTAATACCATTTTTGACCATAGGAGGATTACATGGACATCTATGTAAGGCAAGGTGATTCTTTATGGTATTATAGCCAACTGTATAGAATAAATCTCCAGTTAATTGTTGACTCAAATCGGGATATACAGCCAAGTCAACTAGCTGCAGGACAGCGGATCCGAATTCCAGGCTTTGTTGCGCAGAATTATCAGATCAGACGAGATGATTCTTTTTGGAGTATTGCCCAAAATCGTAATCTTTCTCTTGATGCATTGCTGCTTGCGAACCCGAATGTAAATCCTAATCGACTGTCGGTCGGGCAAACCATTCGAGTGCCGCTAAGGATAACTTGGAGACTTGTGCAAGGAAAGCAACATTATGATTTTAGCCGAATGATGAGTGATATTTCTCGTTTACAAAATGTATATCCATTTCTACGTGTTGTTAACACCGGAAATTCAGTACTTGGTAATCGGATCCCTGAGGTTCTAATTGGAACAGGTGGGAAAAGAGTTCATTATAATGCATCTTTTCATGCAAATGAATGGATTACGACTCCTATTTTAATGACCTTTTTAAATGATTATTGTTTATCACTTACCAATGGCAGTTCTATTCGTGGTCTATCTAGTTCACCTCTTTACCAACAAACGCTGTTATCTCTTGTGCCAATGGTTAACCCTGATGGTGTTAGCCTTGTGATGAACGGTCCGCCTGAAAATGAAACGTGGAGAAATAGAGTAATAGAGCTTAATCGGGGCAGCACCGATTTTTCGGGTTGGAAAGCAAATATTAGAGGTGTTGACTTAAATGACCAGTTCCCTGCTCGCTGGGAATTAGAGAAAGCAAGGAATCCTAGTCAGCCGGGGCCGAGAGATTATGTAGGTGAACGACCTTTATCCGAGCCCGAGGCCATAGCGATGGCAGATTTAACGAGAAGGCGTGATTTTGCTCGAGTACTCGCCTTACACACACAGGGTGAAGTCATTTACTGGGGGTTTGAGAATCTTGAACCGCCAGAGTCTGAGATCCTGGTGAACGAGTTTGGCAGAGTTAGTGGTTACCAGCCTGTAAAATCGATCGAGAGCTATGCTGGATATAAGGATTGGTTCATTCAAGATTGGCGTCGGCCCGGATTTACCATCGAGCTCGGAACAGGAACTAACCCCCTCCCAATCTCACAATTTGACGAAATTTATGAAGAGACACTCGGAATCTTTTTGGCTGGATTGTATATGTAATGGTGGGATGACCTATTTCCTGGTTGGAATGGGTCTTCTTTTTTGAAAATGTTTTGGGTAATTGTGGAGGTATATTTGTTATTATTTTCGGTTATCCGAGAGTGTTTTCGGTTATATGAGAGTAATCTTCGGTTATCCGAGAGTAATCTTCGGTTATCCGAGAGTATTCTTCGGTTATCCGAGAGTATTCTTCGGTTATCCGAGAGTAATCTTCGGTTATCCGAGAGTAATCTTCGGTTATCCGAGAGTATTTCTGGCTATCCGCCAGTATTTCTGGGTATCCGTCAGTATTTTTGGCTATCCGCCAGTATTTCTAGCTATCCGCCAGTATTTCTGGGTATCCGCCAGTATTTTTGGCTATCCGCCAGTATTTCTGGCTATCCGCCAGTATTTTTGGCTATCCGTCAGTATTACTGGGTATCCGCCAGTATTTTTGGTTATCCGCCAGTATTTCTGGCTATCTGCCAGTATTTCGTACATTGGTACAATCCTAACAATAAAAGAAAAAGGAACATCTGCTCAGTTCCTTTTTTCTAGTAGTTTTAATTTACCTGAAGCTTGCGTGTAAAACCAAGATATCTCGTGCCTTGGAAGATTAGTTCACCAAAGTCACCTTCAGCAAGCATACCGTACTCAG
Organism: Neobacillus sp. CF12; assembly: GCF_030348765.1. Classification (GTDB taxonomy): domain Bacteria; phylum Bacillota; class Bacilli; order Bacillales; family Cytobacillaceae; genus Neobacillus. The sequence continues at coordinate 513,068 of NZ_JAUCEU010000007.1, forward strand.
AACCATTTACAACGAGTTCCATTCTGTCCCCGCTTTCGACTTGAAAGGTAACAAAATAACTTGTACTAGCGTGGCTATTGTTTCCTCCTCCACGTACTTGGGTCCTTTTCGAAACCACAAGCGCATCAACATTCAACTTAGGCTGCTTATTGTTGTAGTTCCATTGTTTAATATTTTTAAAAATGGTAAAAAGAAGGATGCCTAAAATGATGATGAAAAATAGTGGGAACAGCATATTTATAATAGAAAACATATCAAAACCTTGCTCAAATCCCATTGACCTCTCTCCCCTTCTTAAAAAAGTCATTTTCTCTATAAACTTACTATAACGATAGAAATATAGAGTCTCAAGAAAATTAAACACTTTTGAAGAATTTTTTATATACTGTATGTATGGAATGTGCAACAAGGAAATGGGTGAAATATGGAAAATATAATACTGTTTGACGGAGTGTGTAACCTTTGTAATCAAAGCGTCCAATTCATTATCAAAAGGGATCCAAAGGGGCATTTTAAGTTTGCTTCTCTTCAAAGCGAAATTGGACAGAAGTTAGTAGAGCAATATGGGATACCTAAAGGTATTGAAAGTATAATCTATATTGAGAAGGATAAGGTTTATATAAAATCAAGTGCAGCATTACGCATATCCAGGAAACTAAACGGTTATTGGAGATACCTAACGATACTCAGTATCCTCCCTTCTTCCTTTAGAGATTTCTTTTACGATGTCATCGCTAAAAATCGGTATAAATGGTTTGGAAAAAAGGAAAGTTGTTTGCTTCCAACTATAGAAACGAAAAAAAGGTTTCTAGATTAATAAAAAAGTTATCAAATATGGACAGGTTCACTACATGCATGTACAACGAGGTACATATATTGTACTAACCCATGATACAATACCTCCTTTAGAAAGTGGCCCCACCACTTTCTTTTTTTTTTGCAATCAAAAAAGCACTCTCAAAAAGTGCTTTTGGAAAAATTAAGATTTTTGATAATTCAATTCCCAAATGATCCCGAACTGATCTTGTACTCTGGCATATTTGGCACCCCAAAATGTATCCTCTAGCTCCGTAAGTGCCTTTCCGCCTTTCCTCAGAGCATCATAGAGACTTTGGATTTCCTCATCACTTTCCGGTTCTAGGGTAAGCGAAATATTGGTACCTATAACCACTGACTGTCCAGGAAAGGTATCTGAAAACATTAGGGAAATGTCACCTTTGCTTAGCTTTGCGTGCATGACACGATTATCGGCCTCTGGAGGTGTAGGGTAATCAGCTTCTCCAAATGTTTGAAGTCCGATAATTTCCCCACCCAAAACTTCTTTATAAAACTCCAAAGCTTGTTTAGCATTTCCATCAAAAGATAAATATGGTGTTAATTGCCCCTTCATCATAAACACTCCTTCATTTCATATAACCAACAATATATTAGTTTTTCATTAAAAAACGGTTTTTAATCAAAAAACTCAAAAAAATACCTTTGATCAGATGTCAAAGGCAAAAGGTGAGCTTAGTGGTCAAGGCTAAGCTCCAGTTTTAGGAGGTCTAAACTCAGAAGAATTTAAACATCTTAATAGTAACATTTTCTGAAAATTCATTCAACAGTTTAAAGCGTTAAAGTTTAAAAGTAACGAACTTGTAATATTACCCTATAAAATCTGGAAATACATAAACCAGAATTTTTTCAAACGAAACAATTGACAGTCTTGTATATACAAGTTAGAATGAAAACGTAATCAAAAAACTTGTATATACATGTTAGCGATCAATTTAAAACGCACATTAACATGTTCATACATGGTAATTATATTTAGATAAAAGGAATGGAAACGTCCATACCTATTAGGGGGAAATTGTAATGACAAAGTTCACAGAGTCAGCAACCGAACTGCTCGAACACGTTGGAGGAAAGGAAAACATTGCAGCCGTTACCCATTGTGTAACGAGAATGCGCTTTGTTTTAAATGATCCAAGCAAAGCAGATGTTAAAAAAATTGAAGCGCTCAAACCAGTAAAGGGTACCTTCACTCAAGCAGGACAATTTCAAGTTATTATCGGAAATGATGTTTCTACCTTCTATAATGATTTTGTCAAAATAGCTGGAGTAAACGAAACAACGAAAGATGAAGCAAAAGTTGCGGCAAAGCAAAATATGAATTGGCTGCAGCGAATGATTGCTCATCTAGCTGATATCTTTACACCATTAATTCCTGCCCTTGTTGTGGGTGGTTTAATTCTCGGGTTTAGAAATGTTATTGGGGATATTAAACTGTTAGAAGATGGAACGAAATCCATCGTTGAGGTTTCACAATTCTGGGCCGGAGTTCACGCCTTCTTATGGTTAATTGGGGAAGCGGTGTTCCACTTCCTTCCAGTCGGTATCACATGGTCCATTGCTAGAAAAATGGGTGCAACACCTATTCTAGGTATTGTTCTTGGTATTACATTAGTTTCTCCACAATTACTCAACGCTTATGGTGTTGCAGGAGCAGAAGAAATTCCAACATGGGATTTCGGGTTTGCTCAAATTGAAATGATCGGTTATCAGGCTCAAGTAATCCCTGCTATTTTAGCTGGATTTGTACTTTCATTCTTAGAATTAAGACTTAGAAAAATTGTTCCGAATTCAATCTCTATGATTGTTGTTCCATTCTTAGCATTAATTCCAACCGTATTGATTGCTCATACTGTTCTAGGTCCTATCGGTTGGACAATCGGTTCTTGGGTTTCTGATGTAGTTTATTCAAGCTTAACATCAGCATTCGGTTGGTTATTTGCAGCTATCTTTGGTTTTGCCTATGCACCACTTGTAATCACAGGTTTACACCATATGACAAATGCGATTGACCTTCAATTAATGTCAGAACTTGGCGGAACAAACCTATGGCCAATGATAGCATTATCAAATATCGCTCAAGGTTCTGCGGTTCTTGCGATGATCTATATTAATCGTAAAAACGAAGAAGAAAAACAAGTATCTATTCCAGCTGCTATTTCCTGTTACCTAGGTGTTACAGAACCTGCGATGTTCGGTATTAACTTAAAATATGGCTTCCCGTTCCTTGCAGCAATGCTCGGTTCTCTCGCAGCGGCAGTCATTTCTGTAGGTAGTGACGTAATGGCTAACTCAATCGGTGTTGGTGGACTTCCTGGATTCCTATCCATCCAACCACAGCACATGACGATGTTTGCAATTGCGATGTTGGTAGCAATCGTGGTGCCATTCATCTTAACAATTATTTTTGCAAAAACAGGTATGAACAAATTTTCTTTTAAAAAGTAATACTCCAATTTTAGGAGGGAGAACATCTCCCTCCTTTTCATTATTAGAGACTCAAAAAATATAGGCAGGTGTTTATCATGTCAACATCATGGTGGAAAACAGCAGTAGTATATCAAATTTATCCAAAAAGCTTTTATGATTCAACCGGTAATGGTACAGGCGATATCCAAGGAATCATCGGAAAACTAGACTACTTAAAGGAGTTAGGTGTAGATGTTCTTTGGCTCACTCCGATTTATAAATCCCCCCAACGAGATAATGGTTATGACATAAGCGACTATTACAACATTCAAGAAGAATACGGCACGATGGATGACTTCGACCAACTTCTTGAACAAGCACATAAGCGCGGAATCAAGATCATTATGGATATTGTCATCAACCATACATCCACGGAACATGAGTGGTTCAAGCAAGCAAAATCCTCAAAAGACAATCCATACCGCGATTTTTATATATGGAAAGATGGGAAAGATGGCCTCCCTCCTACCAACTGGGAATCAAAATTTGGCGGATCTGCCTGGCAATGGGATGAAACGACGGGTCAGTACTACCTACATTTATTTGATGTTACCCAGGCAGATTTAAACTGGGAAAACCCAAAAGTTCGTGAAGCATTATATGGAATGATGCATTTTTGGCTTAAAAAAGGCGTAGATGGCTTTAGACTTGATGTCATCAATTTAATTTCAAAAGATCAGCAGTTCCCTCAAGATGATAGTGATGGACGTAAGTTTTACACAGATGGGCCCAGAATACATGAGTTTCTCCATGAGATGAACCAAGAGGTATTTTCAAAATATGACATCATGACCGTTGGCGAAATGTCATCAACATCCATCGATAATTGTATTCGCTACACAAATCCACGTGAAGAAGAGCTCAATATGACGTTCAGCTTCCATCATTTAAAAGTGGATTATCCAAATGGTGACAAGTGGACCAAAGCCGATTTTGACTTCCATGCGCTGAAAGATATCTTGTCAAAATGGCAGGTAGAAATGAATAAAGGCGGAGGCTGGAATGCCCTCTTCTGGTGCAATCATGACCAACCACGTGTTGTCTCAAGGTTCGGTGATGATAAGCAGTTTCATAAAGAATCAGCCAAAATGCTTGCGACGACTATCCATATGATGCAAGGTACCCCTTATATTTATCAAGGGGAAGAATTCGGGATGACCAATCCGGAGTTTAACAAGATTGAAGAGTATCGGGATGTGGAATCATTAAATACCTTTGAAATTAAGAAAAATGAAGGACTGTCAGAGCAAGAGATTATTGAAATTCTAAAGCAAAAATCTCGTGACAATTCCAGAACTCCCGTTCAATGGGATTCTAGTAAACATGCTGGATTTACAACGGGCACGCCTTGGATTCATACAGCATCGAACTATAAGGAAATTAATGCAGAAAATGCGATGAAGGACCCGGACTCTGTTTTTTATCATTATCAAGAACTCATTCGTTTGCGAAAAGAATATGATGTGATCACAAACGGTGATTATGAATTGATTTCCGAGGAAGATGACTCTATCTTTGCTTTTGTACGAAAAACAGAAAATGAAATACTATTGTTGATTAATAATTTTTATGGATCAGACACAATGTATTCTCTCCCAGTGAAGTTAGACATTGCTGGTTTGTCAAACACTGTGTTACTCTCAAACTATGCGGACTCTGCCCCACTTGAAAGAGAAATAAAGTTACGGCCGTACGAGTCCATTGTTTATTATTTGAAAAAATAATGGGAGATTTTTATGACAAACAAGTATCAAATTATTTTTAATAAAATCGTGGATCAAATTAAAAATGGTGAACTCCCGCCCAACTCCCTTCTTCCCTCTGAAAATGAATTGAAGGAACAGTACGATACATCTAGGGAAACCATTCGAAAGGCGTTAAACCTACTTGCTCAAAACGGATACATCCAAAAGGTAAGAGGAAAAGGTTCAATTGTCATTGATATTAACAAGTTTGACTTTCCGGTTTCGGGATTGGTTAGTTTTAAAGAACTCGCCGACAAAATGGAAAAAAAGCCGCGAACAATTGTCAATGAGCTTTCATTCATTATCAAGCCTGATGCCTATATCAAGCAACAGCTTCAGCTTTCAGGAAAGGACCAAGTGTGGAAGATTGTTAGAACCCGGGAAATTGGCGGCAACAAAATAATCCTTGATAAGGATTACCTTGCCGCAAAATTCGTTCCTTCCATAACAGAGGAAATTTGTGCAAACTCCATTTATGCCTACCTTGAAAATGAGTTAAACCTGAAAATTAGTTTTGCAAAAAAGGAAATTGTCGTCGATGAACCAACTGCGGAAGATCGGTCGTTTTTAGACTTGGAAGGCTATCATAATATCGTTGTTATTAAAAACTATGTGTATCTTGAGGATGCCTCCCTTTTTCAATATACAGAATCCCGGCACCGTCCGGACAAATTCCGGTTCGTCGACTTTGCACGTAGAACACAGTAAAAACCTCAAATCAATTTGAGGTTTTTTCTTTATTTTCTATTTCTTAATACAGCCACAATAAAGAGATCTTTATAAAAATGCTCTACTGTCTCTACCTCTAAACCTTTATTTGTAAATTCCTTTAATGTCTCTCTATTCAAGCAACAGCCGTCACAGACTCTTTTCCAAAATGGTGTTAAGCTTTCCTGCATTTTGCTAAGCACAGTGTTTTCCATTTTCACGTGTTCGAACAGCAGGATCTTTCCATCTGGTTTACACACTCTTTTTAGCTCATGAATAGCCTTCTCAACATTCGGGATTGTGCAAAATACCAACGTTGCCACTACGGTATCAAATGTATGATCTTTAAAAGGCAGATTCTCCGCGCTCGCATTAACAATTTCTATCGGTACCACAGTTGATTTCTGTTTTGTAAAAGATCGCTCAATCATAGGCAGACTTGGTTCGATGGCGGTGACTGTATCAACATTGTAATACAATGGAAAGTTAATTCCAGTCCCTGAACCAATCTCAAGCACCTTTCCGCTCGCACCCTTAAGTAACTCACTCCGAATCCTCTTAAACTTTCTCTGTTCCAAGGGACTCATAAAAAAATCATACCATTTTGCAAATGTACTGCTCATTTAGTTCAACTCCAAATTGTATAATACTCGGATAATAATCCAATCCATTTCCACCTTTTCAACATATTTTATTATAAAAAATATGGACGAGGTGTTGAAATGAAAGATCACCAAACAGTCATATCCATTCTTGGAAGTGCTGGCGGGGTGGCAAAATCTGTCCTTTCGATTTTAAATCAATCAGTATTGAATGATAAAGACCCTATTCATCGTATCATTACACAAAGTACAATTCACTTAATTGATTATAAGCAAAAGGAACCCCAGTATTACCAGAACCTATTTCCGAATTTATCGCACCAGTTAGTCACCCATCAGTTTGACCTTAAGAATAAGAAACAGGTGATGAAGCATTTAACCAGCACAAATACAACGATTGTCATTGATGTTTCATGGGCAGATACGGTTGAAATGCTACAATGCTGTGACCAGCTGGGTATCCGATATGTAAATTCTGCACTAGAAAATTCCTTTATTGATGATAACGAAGAACAGTTTGCCGGTTTTCCCCTGATAGAACGTATTCTTTATTTTGAAAAGCATAAGGACAAGTTTAAGAATACCACAGCGATTGTATGCTCTGGAATGAATCCTGGCGTGGTTCAATGGATGGCGATTGAACTTATGAATCAAAATCCGGCAGAAAAACCTCTTGGCTGCTACATCGTCGAACATGATAGCTCCTTTCTAAAGGATGCATCACAGGCAAAAAAAGACGTTATTTATACCACTTGGGCTCCGGAATGCTTTCTAGATGAAGCGATTTTATGCTATCCCATGTTCATGAAGAATCGTACTCCACTCTTTCTATATGAAGATGTCTACAATGTCGAATTCCAAGTAACATTGGGAAATAAGATGTTTTACGGTTGTTTGATGCCACATGAAGAAGTCTATACACTGGGTAAATTGTTTGACATGGAAACCGGTTTCTTGTATAAGGTGAATGACCATACCACCAAGATTATCCGTAATCATATGGATAACACCGATGTTTTATGGGATTTTGAAATGAAAGTCCTCGATCCCCTTGTAAATCCACTTAATGGTGAGGACCTTGTTGGTGTATTGCTGGTTTACCAAGACAAAGAGCGTTATATTTACAACGTATTAGATAACGAAAGAATCTTTGCTCAATACAAAACAAACGCTACCTACTTCCAGGTCGCATGCGGTATTTATGCCTCACTCTCTGTCCTTCTGCTCGATCAAATTCCAAAAGGTGTTCACTATGTGGACGAGCTATTACTAAAAACAAACAATCACTTTGGTCATTATTTAACCTGCTATATGACGGATTTTGTTATTGATGAAAATAATACAAGTGATGGTCTTCTTTTACAGCGAATGAGAGAATTTAAAGATTAATGAAGCTTGGAGAAAAATCTCCAAGCTTTTCCTAAGTTAACCAATTATAATAAATACAGGAAGAGTATGAATGGGAGGAAAAATAATATGGAAAATATTATTAAGGAGTTTCGTAGTATTCCAACTACTTGTATTTCTGATGCCATGGATGGATTAAATAATCTCCATCCCACTATTAAACCACTAAAGGAAGAATACAAGCTTGCAGGTAGAGCCTTCACGGTAAAAGTTCCTGTTGGTGAAAATCTTTCGGTCTTAAAAGCTATTTCTGAGGCAAAGCCAGGTGATATTTTAGTTGTCGATGCAAAAGGTGATCAATACAGAGCTATAGCAGGTGATTTTGTGGTCGGAATGGCACAAACATTGGGTATCGGCGGTTTAGTCGTCGATGGAGTGATTCGAGATATTGTTGGTATAAAAGCGTTGAATTTTCCTGTTTTCTCAAGGGGAACAACTGTCGCAGCAAGCGGGAAAGCAGGAGTCGGTGAAGTGAATGTGCCTATTTCTTGTGGGGGGGTTCCAGTGAACCCTGGAGATATCATTGTTGGTGATGCGGACGGAGTGGTTGTGATTCCTCAAGCAAAGGAACAACAGATTTTGGATGATTCTTTAGAAAAAATGAAAAAAGATGAATCTAGAGAAAAAAATATATCCGGAAATCCTGAAGCAATACGGAAACATCTAGAACAATTATTATCAAAATAAGAATTACCTTTTGATGATTTTGAACAGTTTACCGATCAAGAGAAAAAATTTTCCCACCCATCGAATGACACCATGAAATAGTACTTCTACAATAAAACCAACCATTAATTCTAATATTATGTGCATGCAGGTACCACATCCTGTATGTGTGCTTACATTTTATTCTGTACAACTTTTACAGTCTTATGTCTATGGAAAAAAGGCATTGGTTCTGTTACGAACCAATACCTTTTTTAGTAATCTATTTATTTTTGATCCCATAAATAGTCTACTACTGCTTGATACTCATCTTTTGATAAAGAAGCAGGAGCACTTTTTGGCATATTCTTTTCAACAAAAGCTAAGAGGTCTTCTTTTGTTTTAAAGTCAGCATGAATTTTTGCACCGTCAAGCTTTCCTTGACCTCCAGCAATGTCTCCAGAACTGTGGCAAGTAATACAGCTCTTTTGGAATACCTCATTCCCTGCAAGCGATGTTGATGCTGGGTCCTCGGTAGTGTCAGAGTCCTCGTTCCCGCTTGAATCCTCACTTCCCGCGGTTTCTTCCGTTTGCGGTTCCTCACTAGTCGTTTGCTCATCATTACCACATGCAGCCAATACCCCTAGCAGTAACAAAAAGAATACAATACTCAAAATCTTCTTCAAGCTCCTACACCTCTATTCTCTTTTGTTTTATAGATAACCCATATATAGGAGGCATTTCATATGTAGTAAAAACATTCATATAATGGGCAAATCCTACCTTCATCTTATTTCAGATATCTGCAATTATTCCTATATGTCCTTTGTAGAATAGAAGTAATAATATTACTTCAAATTTCTAAAAACATCATATTTCATAGTGCCTAGAAATATTCATTCTAAAATTGGACTGAAGTGGCCAAAATAGTCTAAATTTTCCAATAGTAATTAATAATAATTCGCTCGATTTTACTTAATTCCTCTTTCTTTCAAAAAAATATATTTTCATAAGAAGGAACCCTGTGAAGAGTGCAAAAATAGAAATCAAAATGAAAATATTGTTGAGATGTATTCGTACTAATTTTCGGCAAAGGCTAATAAATTAGAATATACGTTCGATGAGGAGGAGAGATCTTGGCTAAACAGAATGATTCCTTCATTACAGATGAAATGTTGGTTAAATATTACGAATTGAATAAGAAGAAAAAAGAAATTGAATTAGAGATGAATCAATTAAAGGACAGTTTTCATGATTATTTTAATAAACTTGTTGGTCCGAATACGAAAGCGGAAATTACGATAAATGGATATAAATTGCAGCGGCAAATGAGAAAGATCGAAAAATATAATGAAGAAGTTACGGTTAAGAGGTTAGAAGAATTGCAAATGACCGACCTCGTTCAAATTGTAAAGAAACCGGATGAAGCCAAAATAAAATCAGCACTCCAGCTTGGCCTATTGGATGAAAAGAATTTAGAGGGCTGTTTGGTCACCTCCTATTCCCCTGCCCTTTCGATTAAAACTTTAACTCCAAGATAACCATCAGCTATTAGGTATTTACTGCCTAATAGCTTTTCTTTTTGATATGTGGCATGTAATTACGAAAAAATCCTTAGATTCTAGTGAAAATAGGAATTTTTTTGTGAATTTACTTTTAAACTCTACCTATTTCTGCTAAATTTATAGAATGGTTTGGAGGGGATTATTATGAGTACTCTAGGTGCTGTTCTATCTTACCCACGCACAAAGGGAATCATATTAGTACTAATGGCAGCAATTTTTTGGGGTGTTTCGGGTACAGTTGCTCAATACTTGTTTCATCAACAGGGCTTTAGCACGAGTTGGCTAGTCGTAACACGGTTATTGGTAGCTGGATTGGGTTTATTATTTTTTTCCCAAGTAGTTGGGAAACAAAATATATGGAGTGTTTGGAAAAGAAAAAAAGATCTTTTACACCTTGTTGTGTTCGGTGTTGTGGGGATGCTTGGAGTCCAATATACCTATTTTGCAGCAATAGAACACGGAAACGCCGCTACCGCAACGGTATTACAATACCTAGCACCAGTCCTAATCGCCATATATATCTGTTTTCAATCTAAGTCATTACCGGTAAAACAAGAGATCGTAGCCATTGTATTTGCGCTTGGAGGAACATTTTTGCTCGTCACGAAAGGAAATATTCAAACGCTAACCATTTCTGGTCCTGCTTTTGCATGGGGAATATTGTCGGCATTTGCACTTGCTTTTTATACTCTTTATCCAGGAAAACTTCTAACAAAATGGGGAACGATTTTAACCGTTGGCTGGGGAATGATGATCGGAGGATTAGGGTTCAGTTTCCTCCATCCTCCTTGGAAATTCGAAGGGCATTGGTCACCATCCTCGTTTCTAGCCGTTCTTTTTGTTGTGATTTTTGGTACATTACTAGCCTTCTTATGCTATATGGAAAGTCTAAAATATATAAAAGCATCAGAAGCAAGCTTACTAGCGTGTGTCGAACCACTATCCGCAGCATTTCTAGCCGTGGCTTGGCTTCATGTCTCTTTTAGTCTATTTGAATGGATAGGTGCACTCGCTATCATAGCAACAATATTTATCTTATCAAGTGTGAAACGCACATAAGAAAAAGCCATCTATCAGATGGCTTTCTCTATCTTTATTATTATCTTACTCTTGCAAAACCGAATCCGGAAGCATAATCGTCGCCAGTTGTGGCACCGTATCCACCTTTAATATCGTATAATTTTGCTCTTCTTTGTAACTCAGAACGAAGTTGTGTATTGGACCATGATAAATTTGATGACCAAATTTTCGCTGCTAATCCTGAAACGTGCGGTGTAGCCATAGAAGTTCCGCTGATTGTGTTATAGTTTCCATCGTACCATGTGGATTGAATATCTTTACCTGGTGCTGAAATTTCAACATCACGTTCATGAATCACAAAATCAGCGTCAGTTAAAGGATTACCTCTAGATGAGAAATCAGCTACGCGGTAAGTTCCGTTTTGTTGAACATTTTCTAAAGCAGCAACTGCCACAGCATTCTTTAATGCACCTGGATAGCCAATCGTGTTTGCAGCGTATCCATCGTTACCTGCAGCCGCAACCACCAGTGTTCCCTTGCTATATGCGTAATCTACCGCACTAGCAATCATGGTGTCTTTTCCACTAGAACCTAGAGACATAGAAATGATGACTTTTGAGCCTGTTCGGACAGCTTCATCTGCAGCATGACGAATCGCTCCAGCAATATCATCCGAATAACCTGAACCACTGTCCGTTAATACCTTGTACGCCCAAAGCTTGGATTGTGGTGCAACACCATAAATTCCTAACCCATCTGAAGCACCGTGTGCAAGGGCTGATCCTGCTACATGCGTACCGTGGCCATTTCGATCTGTACAAGTTCCATTTACGAGCGCTGACGAGGATTGGGTAAAATCTTTACATTGTTCACCGCTTCCTACTAAATCATAATGATTAATATAAACCCCAGTATCTAAAACGGCTATTTTAATTCCAGCTCCGCCAGATGTACTTGTAATGTTAGGATCATTGTAAATAGCTTGCATTCCCCATGGCGTACGGTCACTTGGCAGGGAAGTAATAGCTGTTGTACCGATTTTATCTTTTGAAGCGCTTTCAATTCGATCCAATTGAACCTCTGGTACTTTTTCAATTGATAGATTCTTATTTTTTAATAATGCTTGATATTGCTTCGCATTCACCGTTGTAGAGTAACCATCAGAACCAAAATCCCAGCGCACTCCTGTAGTTTCTTTTGCTTTTGCCTTTTCAGAACTAGGTCCTTTAATGATAACTCGATACGTTTCCTTTGAGTCGGTTACCTCACCATAGGCCGCTGTGGCAAACAGCGAAAATCCCATTGTTAATGCTAGTAGTGCAGAAGCAATTTTTCTTTTCTTTCTCATCTTATTTCCCCTCTCTTACTTTTTTTATGTACAGCTTTTCCACGGCTGTAATATTGAGTTTATTTAGAAATTTCTAATTAATCAATATATTGTTTTCTATAGAAAGTTGGGAAATAATTATGGGTAATGGCTTGATGCTTTAGTTCCTGTTCATATATAAAATGAGACCTCCAATTTTTTGAAGGTCACTCCCAATTACTATCCTTTATTCTTTTAAATCCTCAATCGAATCAATATCCATGTATGCTGGAACAACCAATCCTAGTTTTGTACCTTTTAGGTTTTCACCCAAATCTTCAAACTCACCCTGGTACTTATCATAGTAATCAGCATGTGTAGATGGCAGCCATCCTGCCACGTGAGCATCTAGACTTCCATCCGCAACACCCGTCCACATGGGTCCGGCTTCTACTTGAGTAAGTGTTACGTCATAGCCTAAATCGGTGAGCACTTTACCGATTACATTTGTACTGGCAATTTCGCTATCCCATGCAACGTAACCAAGTTTGATTTTTTCACCAGATGCCTTCTCAACTCCACCTGTCCATTCAGCAACTTTATCAGCATTGTCCTCTACCCACTTAGCAGCTGCAGCTTCAGGATCTTTTCCGTTGACGATATCATTCATAACAATATTCATATCATCAGGTGACCAAGTAAACTGATCAAGAACTTGATAGGCACCAGGAAGATCTTCTTTTAAGCCATTTCGTGCGATACTATGAATGTTTTCATCTTTGCCAAAAACGCCTTTTGAATCCTCTAAATATTTTAAATCAAAGGAAGCGAATTTCCAGTGCGGAGTCCAGCCCGTAACAATAATAGGCTCTTCTTTTTCATATGCCTTTTTTAATGCAGCAGTCATTGCGGCACTGGATCCTTCAACAAGGGTCCAATCCTCTAAAGCGTATTCCTCCATCACTTTGGCAGAAGCCTTCATTAAACCAGCACCCGGATCTATCCCGATTATCTCGTAATCTACCATTTCACCTACTGTGCCTTCTTCATTATTTGTTTTGTCTGAACCACATGCAGCAAGACCTACACTTAGCAGCGCTGCCGATAATGTTACCATCCATTTTTTCCTCATATTAAACAGTTCCCCCTTGTTTTTTACTTTTCCCAATATTTTGCGTAATTCGGTCGAGAATAATGGCAATCACAACGATGGAAAGCCCTGCCTCAAAGCCTTTACCAATCTGAATCTGTGTTACCGCACGGTATACATCAGCACCAAGACCTGGTGCACCAACCATTGAAGCAATAACGACCATTGATAAGGCGAGCATAATACTTTGATTGATTCCCGCCATAATCGTTGGCATTGCCAGTGGCAATTGGACTTTTAGTAGTCTTTGACTTGTTGTTGAACCAAATGCTTCTGTTGCTTCAATGATATCTGAAGGTACTTGTTGAATACCTAGGATGGTTAAGCGAATGGTCGGCGGCATGGCAAAAATGACAGACGCCACGACTCCTGGAACAACACCGATATTAAAAAAGAAAATAGCAGGAATTAAGTAGACAAACGCAGGCATGGTTTGCATAAAGTCAAGAACGGGTACAACAATATTCTTTACCATTTGTTTTTGTGAAGCCCATATCCCCATTGGAATCCCTAATAGAATGGAGATAAATACAGCGGTTAACACAAGTGCAAGTGTCTCAAGCATTGGATCCCAGTAACCAAGGTTATCTACTAGAAATAAACCAATCAATGTAAATAGACCAATGCCTTTATTCGACACCTTCCAAGCAAGCAGAGTTAATAGAATAATAAATACATAGGATGGTATAAAACCAAATCCAGCCACCATTCCTTCAACTACCGACTCTAAAATGGTGGTGACCCCATCAAAAGCTACCTCTAAGTTTGTGGTCAGCCAATTAACAAAATCATCTACCCAAACAGCTATTGGGAGTTTCGGGAGCCATTGTTCCATGTTATTTTCACCTCCTTGCCTGATTGACCTGCCGCTGCCTCAGACTTTGCAGTATGTATATGGTTAATGTCCTGATTGTTCCCTGCCAGGGCGCCAATGACTGCTCCTCTGACAAGAATCCCTTTTAGTCTGTTGTTTTCATCTACGACTGCAACGGGTATAGTAGCTGTTGAGACCTTATCGAATAAATCAGTAAGTAACGTGTCTGGTGAAACAGTCGTCACTTCTTCTTTTAAAATAGTTGTTAGATCTTGGCGGCTATCGATTGCCTGATTAGCTTCTGAAGCAGTTATTGCCCCAAGCAAGGTTTTCTTCTTATCAACGACATAAATACTCGAAATTCCTAGGTCTTTCATGATTTGAAGTGCAACCCTCGGACCTTTTTCAATTGAAACTGTTTCTGCTCGTTTCATGACATGACCGGCAGTCAAGACTTTAGATAAGTCGACATCTTCTACGAATTTCTCAACATAGTCGTTTGAAGGGTTCATTAAAATCTCTTCAGGCGTCCCAATTTGGACAATGACTCCATCCTTCATTAAAGCAATACGGTCACCAATTCTTAGTGCCTCATCTAAATCATGTGTGATGAACACAATGGTTTTCTTCATCGTGGACTGGAGGTCAAGTAGTTCATCCTGCATATCTTTTCGAATTAATGGGTCTAATGCACTAAATGCTTCGTCCATTAATAAAATGTCAGAGTCATTTGCCAATGCTCTTGCTAATCCAACCCTTTGCTGCATCCCGCCACTTAATTGTTTAGGATATTGATGTTCATAGCCTTCAAGCCCAACCAAATTCAACGCATTAATGGCTTGTTGTGCTCGTGTTTCTTTTGGGACCCCTTGAACCTCCAAACCATACTCAACATTCTCAAGAATGGTACGGTGTGGAAGAAGTGCAAACTTTTGAAATACCATACTAATTTTCTTACGGCGAACCTCTCTCAACTGTTCTTTGTTCATTTTTACAATATCCTCACCATCAATAAACACTTCCCCAATGGATGGGTCTATGAGTCGATTAATCATGCGGACGAGTGTTGACTTACCACTTCCAGATAAACCCATTATGACAAAGATTTCTCCGGCTTCAACCTCAAAACTAGCTTTACTTACACCAACCGTTGCTCCGGTTTTTTTGAGTATACTTGCTTTCGATTCACCTTCATTTAAGAGTTGAATCGCTTTTTTGGACTTTCCAAATACTTTTGTGACATTTTGAACTTTAATTATAATTGGATTCCTAGTCATATGTTCCCCCTATCTACCCTTGGTGCTTATCTTTATTGTCTCTGGTCTTACCTACCTATTATAGTACCAATTTCATCTTGAAGGCAAAGTTGGTAATTTGCTATATACGTCCGTAAATTACGTACAGAAAAAACTGTACGTACTGCACGCGTAATTTCCTTAGAATTCCTCCAAAATGCTTCCATATCCTACCTAGGTGAATTCTTTACTTTTTATCGAAACATGATAGTCTAATAAAAGGACACGTATAAGGATAGGTGTGATATACATAATGAATGGAGAAAAAGAGCTGGAAATCGCTCGTGAACGGGTAATTGACGCGATTTCTAAGAATATGAATTTATATGGAGTTACCGAATCGATAGGTCGATTATACGGGGCTTTATATTTCCAAGAAGGTCCGTTAACACTCGATGAAATGAAGGAAGAGCTCGGAATGAGTAAGACGAGTATGAGTACATCTGTCCGTAGTTTATTGGAATTAAAGATGGTTGGGAAGGTTTGGAAGAAGGGTGTTAGGAAGGATCTCTACCGAGCTGAACCCGATTGGTATCAAACTTTTATTGATTTCTTTACCATAAAGTGGCGGGCAGGAATATCTCTAAATATTAGTGCTATGCAGAAATCTCTTGCTGAAACTCAATCCCTATTAGAATCTGAAGATGTTGACAATCAGGTGAAAATTCATGCGAAGTTGGATATCGAAAAATTAACTGCTGCAATTGATTATTATGAATGGCTCAATCGCCTAGTAGACAGCTTTGAATCCAAGGAGATTTTTGAATTTATACCCAAAAATGCCGACAAAAAAACGGAGAGATCATAAGATTTCTCCGTTTCTTTGTATTCCTTTTAAAATAAGAATGTTTGAACTACGATTGCTAAAACAAATATTGAAAGAAAAATGCTTATATATCCACGGCGTTTTTGTCCTTGCTTAAGCTCATCTAATCCACCGACTAAGATAAAGGCACTTAAACTTAACATCATGATTGGTTGTGCAATAAAGTTTTTCGTCAGTAATCCGAATCCTGCTAATAATAAAACAACTATTCCTAATCCAATTCTAACTTTTTTTAACAAGGTCTATCCCTCCTATTCTTATTGTACATTACTAAACCTGGAGTACAATAAGAAAAAGCTGCCATTGACAGCTTTTTCACAGTTCTTTATTCTGTTAAATTGCGATATTGGCCACCGAAATAGATCAATGGGTCCCCTTCGTTCACCTTAAGTTCGATAACCTCACCAATAAATAGAATGTGATCTCCAGCCTCGACCTCGTTATAAAGATTGCACGCCATGTTTGCAAG
The DNA here is from genome assembly GCF_030348765.1 of Neobacillus sp. CF12. Taxonomy (GTDB): domain Bacteria; phylum Bacillota; class Bacilli; order Bacillales; family Cytobacillaceae; genus Neobacillus. The sequence continues at coordinate 529,923 of NZ_JAUCEU010000007.1, forward strand.
TGCACCCTGGATAACTGGCAAATCTCCAAACTGCTCGAAGTTATATGGAGTTTCTTCTTTTATTTGTCCGGCAAAACGCATGGATTCTGTTTGTTGTTCTGAAGATAAGAAACTTACCGCAAATTTTTTGGATTGCTGGATTAGAGGAAGCATTCTTGCTCTTTTATCAATGGATACAAGAATTAGTTTAGGACTTAATGAAACAGATACGAAAGCATTTGCTGTCATCCCATGTGCTTCACCATCTACTTCCGTTGAAACAACAGTAATCCCTGTAGCAAATTTCCCCATTGCATTTCGAAAAAAACGATCATCCATTTCTCGACACCCCTACTCTTTTTTTGCAAATCTCGGATTGCTAATTCTATAAAAAAACTACTCTTTCTTAATATTATTATCTTTGGTATCAGGTGTCTAATATTATGATTTCCTGTTCTGTTCGTTTATTGCCATATTTTTGCATGAAGTTCAATATCCTCTAAGGAGATCAACATCTTTTGCATACTCGTTGGACATTCCAAATTATACTTTTTCACCTTTATGTTCATCTCATCTATAAAGTGATTAATTTCTTGTTCAGGTGCTCCAGTTTCAATCATTTTAATGAGTTTAGTCATCTCTTGTTTAATTTCCTTTTGTAAGGCAACAAATGGTGGTAAATAACCTGCTTCTTTTGCGGTTTTGAGAAAATTTGAGTAGATATCACCGGAAAACAAATTTTTGGGCAGCGGCTTGCCGAAGCCCGGCAATTTCTTCAACTCATCTAAATCTTCATTACTTTGGTATGGGTTATATTTCCCTTTATTGTTCGACATTAATGGAATCGTCTCCCCTCTTTAATTGTTACTCTCTTCTATTCTATTATTAACCATCAAATTCCTGTTACAGCTCGCTGATTGACTTTTGAGAAAATTTAAAATAGTATCGGAGTATCTGACTATTTGGAGGTTAATGTATGAAGGTTGATGTCATTGTAGTGGGTGCTGGACTAGCCGGTTTAGTAGCTACAGCAGAGTTGACAGAATCAGGTAAGAAAGTCCTTCTTCTCGATCAAGAACCAGAGACTAATCTAGGCGGACAGGCATGGTGGTCTTTTGGCGGGTTGTTTCTTGTCGATTCACCAGAACAGAGAAGGTTGGGAATTAAAGATTCGCGCGAACTCGCCTGGCAAGATTGGTTGGGGGCAGCAGGATTTGATAGAGTTAACGATGAAGACTTTTGGGGTAAAAAATGGGCAGAGGCCTATGTAGACTTTGCTGCGGGTGAAAAACGAGTATGGCTGCAAAAGATGGGCGTTCGATTCTTTCCAGTTGTCGGCTGGGCAGAGCGTGGAGGATATCTGGCTGAAGGACATGGAAATTCCGTACCTCGATTTCACATTGTTTGGGGAACTGGACCAGGAATTGTGCAGCCGTTTGAAAAAAGTGTCCGTGAAGGTATAGCTGCTGGTCTGGTTGACTATCGGCCACGTCATCAGGTCAATACATTACTCACCGAAAATGGTGCTGTCATTGGAGTAAATGGATCCATCCTCGTCCCTAGTTCTGCTGCCCGCGGCGAGAAAAGTTCCCGTGATGTAATGGGAGCTTTTGAGTTTAAGGCACAGGCTGTTATCGTGACAAGTGGCGGAATTGGCGGAAATCACGAGTTGATAAGGAGAAATTGGCCAGCACGTCTCGGGTCTCCGCCAAAAAACATGATATCTGGTGTTCCAGACCATGTTGACGGAAGAATGCTAGAAATCACTGAAAATGCTGGCGGCAGAATTGTAAACCGTGATCGGATGTGGCACTATACGGAAGGTATAAAAAACTGGAACCCAGTTTGGAGTAATCATGGTATCCGCATTCTTCCAGGTCCTTCTTCTATTTGGCTTGATGCGAAAGGAAAGCGTTTTCAAGTCCCTAATTTCCCTGGATTTGATACATTAGGGACCCTGGAGGGGATCCTGCAAACAGGATACGATTATTCTTGGTTTATCTTAACTCAGAAAATAATAGAAAAAGAGTTTGCCCTTTCCGGCTCGGAACAAAACCCAGACTTAACAGGGAAAAGTATTAAAAAAGTCCTATCCCGCATTCTTCCAGGACCAACATCACCAGTAAAAGCCTTTATGGATAAAGGTGAGGATTTTGTCATTGCAGACAATTTAACCAATCTTGTCGAAGGAATGAATAATCTTACGGGGGAACCCCTGCTTAATTTTGCCGAGATTGAACGACAAATTACAGCACGAGACCGAGAAATGGACAATAAATTTACCAAGGACCTTCAAGTGACGGCCATTCGCGGAGCTCGCAACTATCTTGGTGACAAGCTAATTCGTGTAGCCTCCCCTCATAAAATCCTTGATCCTAAGAATGGACCATTGATTGCAGTTCGTTTAAATATTGTCAGTCGAAAAACACTGGGTGGTCTGCAGACGGATTTATCTGGTCGAGTATTGGACTCTGCAGGTATACCTGTTCCAGGCTTATATGCGGCCGGTGAGGTTTGTGGTTTTGGCGGCGGAGGTGTTCATGGCTACCGGGCTCTTGAAGGAACCTTCCTCGGCGGCTGTCTTTTTACTGGCAGACAGGCAGGACGTGCACTTGTAAAAGAATTATAGAATTGTTTTTTTAGTGAATAATAGCAGGATTATAGTAAAGGAATGAAGAATTTGGTAGTAATAAACGTTGGAGAGGTGTTCAAAACATGGGTATCCGTTCTATTAGTACCAGTATTAGCTCTAAACCGAATGTAGTTATCCCTTATAATCATAGACTAGCACCTCTTTTTATCCGGCAAACACTTTATTCACTTATACCGCAGGGAACGGAGCATATTTATGTGATTGGGATTGGCTCTAATCGAATTAGTGGTGATAGCCTTGGACCTTTTGTTGGAACCCTGCTAAAGAACAGTTTTCCTGATCATTTAACTGTTTTAGGAAATCTGCAATCTCCGTTAGACGCGACAACACTTGTTCCAGAGTTAACCTCCTTCACTTTTAATAAAAATAGTTTTGTTATTGGTATTGATAGTGTTTTTGGCAGCGAAGAAATAGTGAACTCAATTGTGATAAATGACGGACCAATTGTTCCTGGCATTGGCCTCGGAAATATTCTTCCTCCGATTGGAGATTGCGGTATAAAAGGCGTCGTTCTCGAGAATGACCCTGCATTAAAAAATTCGCTTCTTTGTACCGACCTTAACCTCGTTTATACTATGGCAACCTCGATTGCAAAAGGGATCTCACTTACAGTTAGGCAATATTTTAAGTATCCTTCCAATCACCCGCTAATCCTTATAAGATAGAAAGAGCATCTAGTCTTACTCGATGCTCTTTCCTATTATTTCTATTAAATTTCTTGAATCTCCCCATTAATGATCGTCATTTCAATGTTTGTTGTTAACAGTTCGTCAGGATTTTCCAATGCAAAGAGATTGTTAGAATACACCGTCATATCTGCTAACTTCCCTTTCGAAATGGACCCCTTTATTGCTTCTTCGTTTGTTGCATAGGCTCCACCGACTGTGAAAAGCTTTACGGCTTCAAGCATTGAAATTTTTTGACTCTCATTCCAGCACTCACTATTTCCTGGGGTTTTTCGAGTAACCGCTGCGTGAATACCAAGCAATGGATCAACAGGTTCTACTGGAGCATCAGAACCACCGGCACAGATAACGCCTTTAGATAGCAGAGATTTCCAGGCATATAGATAAGCCTCCCGCTCCTTTCCTATCCGTTCGATCACCCATGGATAATCACCCACAACAAACCTCGGTTGAATATCCGCAACGATACTTGGGTCGGCCAATCGATCTATTAAATCCTCACGAACTAAAGAGGTGTGAATAATCCGATCACGATAGTTCACTTTTGGAAATTGATCGAGGATATCGAGTACATTTTCCAATGCTTGATCACCGATCGTATGTACCGCTATCGGCATGGATTGCTTCCTTGCATCCTTAATAATGTTATAAAGAACTTCCTCTGTTTGCATAGCTTCTCCGTATTGAGTTGGATCATCATGATACGGCTCAGAAAGCAAAGCGGTCCTCCGTCCAAATGCACCGTCAGCAAATATTTTTACCGCACCAACCTGCAATTTCTCATTCCCATAACCGGCAAACATTCCTTTTTCCTTTAATGCAGGCAAGTAAGGATAATCAATCAAAAGATTACAACGTAACCCTTTTCCTTCATGATTAATTAATTCATCATACATCCGATAGGTTTGCTCAAGCCCGCCTAAATAGGCAGGATCATTGGTATGTACACTAGTTAAGCCTTTTTTAATAGCAAATTTCATCGCATGACCCAAACCAGTTTTTAACTCATCGTACGTTTTGTCTGGGATGTGTTTGGTTATTATCTGTGACGCAGATTCCAACAAAAGACCTGTAGGCTTTTTTGTATGTGGATCCAGTACAACCCTTCCACCCTTCGGCATTTCGATCGAAGGATGATACTGACTCATTTCAAGTGCTTTACTATTTACTAAAAATGCATGATAGCAAATTCTTTTTAAGTAAATTGGACAATGTGGCGCCACATAATCTAGTTCCTCTATAGTTGGAGTAGACCCTTCGGTAAACAGATTTTCATCCCAACCCATTCCAATTAACCACTGACCAGGTGCCAGGGTATCGGCTTTTTGCTTTATTTTATCAAGCATTTCAGATTTAGAAGTAACACCAGTTAATTCTAAGTCTAAAAAATTAAAGGCTACACCTGACATGTGTAAGTGGCTGTCTATAAGACCTGGAGTAACCATCTTTCCCTGCAGATCAATTACTCTTGCGCCAGCTCTTCCCCATTGCAGGTTCATTTCGTGATGTGAACCTAAATCTAAGATTCTGCCATTCTCTACTACAACCGATTCAACCACAGGTTGATTGGTGTCGAGTGTATATATTATTCCATTTGTGTAAATTGTCTTTGACACATAGCCCCCACCTTGTTATTTATTGTAATCTTGTAATTATTATAAATGAAAATTCATTTAGAACGCTAGAATTGTTCCCTAAATTCTTAGCTCACATGAGATTGGGGCACAATTGGTTCCTGAGTAAATAGCTAGAAAAAGAAACTGAGTTAGTAAAGTAGTAAAATAGTACTAGTGGAACTTTTCCTACATCCATCTAAGCCTCAGGTCTGACAAAAGATTCCACCTAGAGCCGTTTTCTCATCATGATTGGTTTTCGTACAATGATGGTAGTTTAAGAAACTGGGAGGAGAAAATAATGAAAAAAGTATTTTTTACTGGAGTATTGGGAATGTCGTTGATGGTAGCAGTGACTGGATGTGGAGTGTTTGCGAATGGAAGTGAAGAAAATGGAAATGTTACAATTGAGAAAGATAAGGCAAAAGAATTGCATCTGGAACTGACCCTTGGTGCCGGAGAGCTCAATGTTGAAAAAGGTGCAGATGAATGGGTTGAGGGTTCTATCAATTACAATCAAGACAAACTAAAACCTGAAGTCTCATATAAACTTAAAGGTGATAAAGGAATTGCAGTTATTGACCAAGAGAATAAAGGACTACTGGATAAAATAAATTTCGGTGAACTGAAAAACGAGTGGAATCTAGCTCTATCAGATGAAATTCCTCTAAATTTAGTTGTTAATTCAGGTGCTTCTGACACAAATTTAGATTTAAAGGGTTTAAACCTTAAAGAACTTGACGTAAATGCTGGTGTCGGCGATATCACGATTGACCTAAGTGGCAAGTGGAAAAAGAGTTTTGACGCAGTCTTAGCATTAGGTGTTGGCCAATCTACGATTATTCTTCCAGAAGATGTAGGTGTCAAAATTGAATCATCAAAAGGAATTGGGACAGCGGATTTTGTTGGTTTTATCTCCACTGGGGATGGAATTTACGTCAACGAAGCCTACGAAGATGCAGATGTAATTATTAACCTCAAAACAGATTTAGGTGTGGGAGAGTCGATATTTAAATTAAAATAGAAATAGAGCCCTGATATGGGCTCTATTTTTTTATACAAGCATTTGGAACAAGGTGCTGTCTTTATTGATTTCTCTAAAATCAAACCCTTTTGCCTTAATTCGCTCCAGCAATGGGAAATAATCATCTCTAGATTTCAACTCAATTCCTACTAGAGCTGGACCGGTTTCACGGTTATTCTTTTTGGTGTATTCAAAATGGCTGATATCATCATTTGGCCCTAAAACATCATCTAAAAATTCACGTAAAGCACCTGGACGTTGTGGGAATTGGACGATAAAGTAATGCTGCAGACCTTCATAGAGTTTCGAACGCTCTTTAATTTCTTGCATCCGGCCGATATCATTATTCCCGCCACTGACGATACAAACAACTGTTTTACCTTTAATTTCCTCGGTAAATTGATCTAATGCCGCAATGGAAAGTGCACCTGTAGGTTCAACAACAATTGCATTTTCGTTATAGAGAGATAACAGTGTAGTGCAGACCTTTCCTTCGGGTACGACTACAATGTCATCAACTACTTCTTTACAAATCTCAAAAGTCATGGAGCCCACGGTCTTAACTGCTGCTCCATCTACAAACGGATCAATTTCTTTCAGGGAGGTTACCTCTCCATTGAAAATGGACTCCTTCATTCCTGCAGCTCCCTGCGGTTCTACTCCAATTAATTTGGTCTCTGGTGAGAAGTGTTTCATATAAGTACCGACTCCAGAAAGGAGCCCCCCTCCTCCAATAGCCCCAAAGAGGTAATCAATCTTTTCCTGACAATCATTCAACAGTTCAACTGCCACTGTTCCTTGACCCGCAATCACATCTGGATCATCGAACGGGTGGATAAAGGTTCTATTTTCTACTAAACTACATTCCCTTGCCTTTTCATATGCGTCGTCAAAGGTATCCCCTACTAAAACAATTTCCACATGTTCCTTACCCCAAAATTTTACTTGATTAACCTTTTGTTTTGGAGTAGTACTCGGCATAAAGACTTTTCCGTTGATTTTCAAGTGATTGCAGGAATATGCCACTCCTTGAGCGTGATTGCCGGCACTAGCACAGATAATTCCATTTTGTAATTCTTCTTCAGTTAGTTTTTTAATTCGATTATAAGCTCCGCGAATCTTAAAGGAACGAACACTTTGCATGTCCTCACGCTTTAAGTAAATATGACAACCATATCTCTCAGACAATAAATGATTATATTGCAGAGGAGTTGGCGAAATCACATCCTTAATGGTGTGGCTTGCAATAATAATATCCTCTACTTGAAAGGCTTTTTCTTTTTGATCAACTTGTTGATTCATTTCACTTTCCTCCTCTTTCATTTTAAAATTTGCCATTTTCAAAGGCACTCATTATTTTTGTAAACAACAAAAAACCCGCCCCTTGTATAGGGACGAGTTTAACTCGCGATACCACCCTACTTCCGCAGCAAAAACACCATGCTACGGCTCTCGATCAACGTATACTATTATACGTGTTCCATGTAACGGCGGACTATACCGGTATAGCTTACTTTCAAGCTTTCAGCTACACATCTCTGAGATGATCTTCAAATATGCCCTGCCATCGACTCCCAGCAAATGTCGACTCTCTTAGGACAAGGAGCAAATCCTACTCTTCTCGTCATTGATTCATTTTAAATTATTTAAAGATTATCACTGTAAAGCGGCAGAGTCAATATTATTTGACTATTTTAATTATTTTGTTTATTTTAAAGCGCTTTCATTGAAAAAAGAAGAAAAAAAGAGCAACTACCAAACTAAATTGGTAGACTGCTCCTCTTCCCTAGCTTATTACTTTCATTTCTTCTTAACATTGATAAACAATTTACCATTTGCTAATTCTCTTGTCTCATTACCGAAAGAATCTACCGCTTTGACTTCAATAACCGCTCCATCAGCTACCATGTCTTTTGTAGCTGTGTAGTAGCCTACATAGTAACCCGGTGAAACCTCCATTAGTGGCAGCTCTGTTGCATTTTGGACAGAGTTAAGATTCGTTAAAGGCATATGAATCGCAAAAGTTGTTTTTAAGTCTGGTTCACTAGTAAACTCAACTTTTACACTTTCACCTTTTTTCAACGTCTTATCTTCTGCTGGTTTTACATCTGAGATCACTGGTGCTGTATAATCCACAGCAACTTGTACGGTTTGTTCTGTACGATTACCTGCTTGATCTTGTGCTGTAACTGTAATGGTGTTTGTTCCTTCATCTAGTAAAACTCTTGCACTGTAGGTGCCATTTTCTACTTTTGCTTTTGTTCCATTAACGGTCACAGTGTTCAAATAATCATCAACTACTGTACCTGTTACCGTAACAGTTTCTTTATTTATTTTTCCGCCATTAATAGGGCTAGTAATGGCTAACGCTGGAGCATTCGGGTCATAAACTACAGCTGCAGGTGCTGATGGCTCGGTAATACCCTGTACAGTTGATGCCTTGGCGGTTAAACTGTTTTCTCCTTCGTGAAGGGATACTTCAACCGCATATGTCCCATTATCCGAAGCTTCAACAGTTGCAATTTCTTCTTCGTGATTGTAAATATGAACAGTAGTGGTTGGTGCAGCTTTTCCTTCAACTGTTACGGTACCGACGTTTGTAAACGAACCATTAACAGGAGATGTGATAGAAGGAGCTGTGACTTCATAATCAACCACTGTGCGAATCATATAGTTTCCTTCTTCTTCAGGGGAAGGTGACCAAGCACCGCCAACCAATTGCCAGCTTCTTAATGCATTTTCACCATCTTCATCGGTTGCAAGTCCTGGTGAGGCTGTGTTGATTCCTGCTTGAATGTATACGAGATAGAAATCTCCTTCAACAACTATTCCATGACTGCTTAAATCAACATGTGTCCATTGTCCATTTCTTAATGCTGTTGCATCAATTGGACCCGCAAGTTTTTTACCTGGTGCTCCTTCTGGACCAGTAGCATCATAAACTGCCACTTTGAAATCGGTACCTCCTGGAACTGGCCATTGTGTATCCCAGAATCGGAATAATCCACCGGAAACGAGTGCCTTTTCATTTCCTGGTGCTAATGACATTTTCACAGCCCAGCCATTACCAGCATCGTAAAATGCTCTGGCATTTTCAGCTGTGCCGTCATCATAACCAATTTCACTTGGGTATCCAATGAATGGCTTCAATTCAAAGTTTTGTGAAGTATTTCCTTGGAGAGAAACTGACACTTCTTGACTATAGAAATGAGGGGCGATGATTTTTAACGTATATTCCCCTTCATAGCCTGTTAATGAATAGTGTCCGTTAGCATTTGTTGTTACAGGTGCAACATTCGCATCTTCCATTAAGTAGACCGTTGCCCCGGCAACAGGCTCACCTGTAGCTTGATTAGTGACAGTTCCGGTTACTGTACCTTTAGGAAGTTCTTCTAAAGTAAAGTTAGCTGTCACTTCACCATCCTGCTCGATGTTCACTGTTTGTGTTTCTGATCGGAAACCATAACTTTCAGCCACAATCGTAAATTCACCTGCAGCATGTGTCATTTCAAAGCATCCGTTTGCAGGATTTGTTTTAACAGATCGTCCTGATTCTAAAACCGTTACCTGAGCCTGCATTGGCAAAACAACCGGAGCAGCCTTTTCACTGCTAGCTTCTTTAGCAATTTCAGGCAATTTGATGGTGATTTTATTAGGATCAACTTTTTCTTTCAATCCGTCCTTCTCAGAAGAATCTTCTTTATCAGCAACTACACCAAGTTGTTGTGGTGCAGTGAGTCCAGTATCAGTAAGACGAACATCATCTAAATACCAGCCATCTCTAACTACACTGCCATCAGTCGTTACATTAAAGGCAATATAGATTCGTTGACCGGCATATTCACTTAGATCCACTTCTCCATCTACCCAGCCATTGGAAAGATTATTTACCCGCAGCTTTTGAACCCAGTTTACATTATCTGTCGATACATATACATGACCATAATCATAGTTTCTTTCGAGATTGTACCATTGTTTAAATTGTAAGTAACTGTTTCCTTCAGGCAAATCGATAGGCGGCATTTGCAGGGACATATTGGCTCTGCTGTCATACGTACCGTCTAAATTTGTTCCATAAACTTTTTCACCTGAGAATGCTGCACCAGGTCCACTTGTCGGAGCGCCCCATTCCCATGTATTAGCGGCACCATAAGAAGTCCAGCCATCTGGAATGCTTTCAAAATCGTGAGCGTATCCAACCGTAATTCCTGGGAGTACAGTTACAGAATATTCATTGATTGTTTCATTTCCACCGAAATCGGTTACTTTTAAAGTATAGGAGAATGATTCACCAGTAATATCTTCTCCAGGAATAGCAGCTTGGTAGATTCCATTTTTATAATCACCGCTGATTCGTTCTGCAGCAATCATATTCGAGCTGCCATCTTCTAATTGATAAACAACTTCCACATTTGTTACACTGATATTGTCGGCAGCTGAAGCTTGTAACGTTAGCGGCATTCCTGCAAAAACCGTGGCAGGTTGGGAATGTTCTAACACGGGAGCTTCACTGTCGTTTCCTTCTTTTGTTACTTGCCCCTTCAGCTTTCCTAAGCCCGAAATGACAGAGGATACTGCGTCATATACATTTAAAAGACCCGATCCATAACCGTTATTTGGAGATTCTGGATACGTATTGTCGGTTAAAGGAACAGCAGTTGTTACTAAAATTTCTTCTAATTCATCGACTGTTAAGCTTGAATTCGCTTGGAGTAATAAGGCGATCGCTGCGGCTACGTGTGGGCCAGCCATAGATGTTCCATTCCATCCACCTTCATAGCTGCTTCCTGGTACAGAAGAGCGAATGTTAACGCCTGGTGCTGTTAGCTCTGGTTTAATCTCTTCATATGGAGATGGACCTAGTAATGAAAAGCTTCCTAGTAAATTATTAATATCTGTTGCACCCGTTGCGACTGATTCAGGGTAGTTAGCAGGATTGGCAACGGAACCAGGTCCGCCTGGGTTAGTTAAGGTTGTGTTTCCAGCTGAGAATTCTGGGAAGATTTCAGCTGCTCTCCATGCTTGAACCATAGGGCGATACCACTCATCTAAACCAGCTCCTCCACCCCATGAGTTATTTACTACATCTGGTGCCAAATCAGGATTTCCATTCGGTGCTAAAATCCATTCACCTGCTTCTAATAAATCAGCATCTGTTCCACCTGCGGCTGTAAAAGCTTTAACAGCTATCCATTTTGCACCAGGTGCAACACCAATGACATTAGAACCATCTGGCTCCGAGCCTACCATCGTCCCGGTAACATGAGTACCATGTCCTTGGTCATCATATGGTACGGTTTGGCCGCGTACCGCGTCAAACCAGTTGTTTTCATGCGATGCTTGCCCTGTTGCCTCATCAAATCCCCGATATTTTGACTGTAATGCAGGGTGATTCCACTGAACTCCAGTATCAATGGATGCAACCGTAATTCCACTCCCATCAATTCCCATCTCCCAAACTGCTGGGGCACCAACACGATCAATATTCCATTCAATCGCATTTGTTTCCGCTTGTGGTTCTGCTACCGCACCAGCCGATTTTTCAGGAACAAACAATTGTCTTGTTTCATTTGGCAGGATTTTTTCAACTTCTTGAAAGGAAGCAACTTTTTCCATAACATCTTTTGTAGCTGTTACCGCAATCCCGTTCACGACATAATAGGAATGAACGTCTTTTGCAGCCCCTGCTTCTACTTGCTTTTGCAGGTATTGTAACAGTTCAAACTGTGTTTCCTGTGCAGTTGCTTTTAACGCGGAAACAATAGTGGAACGTTTTAGTGATTTGGCTTTTGCCGGTGTTGCTTTATTCAGGCTTGCTTTTTTGTCGGCCTCTTTTGCTACACTGGCCGTATCCACCTGTTCTTTCATTTTAATTAAAAATGTTACTTTTTCTTTCTCATCAAATTGTTTCTCTAATCTGTTCGAGATCTTTTGCGCTGGAGATGCAAGGCTGTCTTTTGCTGAAACACTGACGCCTTTTGTAGCAGCTGCATTCACTTGAGGCTGTATGAGCATAGGTAAAACTAGCATGGCGGTGCACATCACCGATAGAAAACGACGTTTCTTTTTTCTCATCCCATTACCCCCTAAGTATTTTCGTTGACCAGACTCCTGCCCTCCTTCCTATCGCACACTTTATGTCATAAACATTGGTGCTAATTTAAAAATACAGTGTAGAAGGTGGGGTTTGTGTCGAACATCGTCTAAAAAATAACAGTTGGTAGAAATTGAGAATTTAGTATTTATTGGGAAATATGGAAAATTAGTCCAAATTTAAGTCGACAGTGTTTAGGTTTCTGTGGCGACTGAACCTTTATGTACTGTTTAGTCCGTCTTTTTATAGGGGTAATTTTCTCTATTTATATAAAATGATTACTTATACCTAGTAGTATGGATATTAGATGCCGGTATCATCTTCACAGGTGCAGTTGGAAAGTAGTATTTTTCAAGATAAAGAATTCTCGTTTCCCAGTTAATGGTGGTATAATCTAGCTAAACTGTAAAACAATTCTGAAAATAAAGGAGAGGCTTAGACATGAATATTCCTTATAATGGAATAACGCCTAAAGTTCATGAAAGTGTATTTGTAGCACCCGGTGCGTACATAATTGGTGATGTTACGATTGGAGAAGAATCAACCGTTTGGTTTAATGCAGTCCTGCGAGGAGATGATGGGCCAATCAGTGTTGGGAAAAGATGCAGTATACAAGATAACTCCACCATCCATCTGTATGAAGGTTCTCCTGTAGTGATTGGAGACGATGTTACCATTGGACATAATGTTATTTTACATGGATGTAAGATTGGCAGAAGTTCAATTATAGGAATGGGTTCAACCTTATTAGACAGTGTCGAAGTCGGTGAAGAGTGTATCATCGGGGCAAATACTCTTTTAGCTGGTGGAATCAAAATCCCTCCCCGTTCACTCGTTCTCGGGTCTCCAGGGAAAGTAATACGTGAATTAACAGAAAAAGATCTCCAAATGCTCAAATATTCAAGCGATAACTATGTGCAAAAAGGCAAAGATTACAAAGAAATTTTAAAGTAAGGTTTTTGTTGAAAAGTCCAAGTTCGATTGGACTTTTTTTCATATAAAAAGGCAAGCATAGTGCTATGCTCACCTTTTATTACGACAATGCGAAACGATACTTTAAGAATACACTGGGCTTAGTCTAACTGGCTTCCTTAACAGATAATTCAATTTACATTGAACATTATGAAGTAAATAGGTTAACCTAATCCCCATAAGCATTAAAGCTCTTAGTATACTAAAGAGTATATTCAAAGTATATCCCTCCACATTGAAGATTAGTGTTATAGGATAACACTAAGTCTATTATCTATCTGTGAAGTATTTTTATTCAACGTAACCATTACTTCGTAATAGAAGTCTCTCCCAGCTGTGCAGTTCTTTCAGGGATTCGAAAGCTAAGAAAAATAGTTAGGAAACTCAAAATAAGAGCATAAAAAAAGACATTTTTCATCCCAACCGCCAGGGTAGCACCATAATTAATAATCACTCCCATGATTGTAACTCCAATCGACGTCCCAATATTTCTTAAAAACATTTGAAGTGAAGTCGACATTCCCTTTATACTGGGTTCAGCAAATTCTTGGGAAGCAATGGTTCCAAGAGCAAACAGTAAACCGAAGCAGAAACCTTGCATAGTTAAAATTAGAAACAAACCAATATACGCTATATCCTGGATAAATAAATAGAGAATTAAGCCGGAAAGTGTTGTTATTATACTGCCGATGATAAATAAAACTTTATACCCAAAACGGATAATCCATTTTCCTGCCGGGATACTGCCAAACATCCAGCCAATGGCAATACTTAATAGAATCAATCCGCTCTTATAAATACTCATTTGACTGCCTTCCTGCAGATACAATGGAATAAAGTTCGATGTTCCATAGAAAGATAGACAGTAAACTAACATGAAAAGATTCGTCGATAGTAATCCCTTGTTTTTAAATAAGGAAACAGGTAAAAAGGGATGTTGTTCTTTCCTTTCAACAAGAACAAATAGTATCAAAGCAATAACACCACTGATAATATACCAAGTGGGATTGCTCAAACTCGTTGATAACAATAAAAGTGTAATAGAAATGCCAAAAAGAAAGAAACCTTTATAATCGATATGTGTCTTTTTGTATACTGTTTCTTCTTTATAGGGTATTAAACAGAGCACTGACGCAATACCAATTGGGATATTGATAAAGAAAATCCATCTCCAAGTCAATGTTTCCACAAAAAACGATCCTAATATTGGCCCAATGATTGAAGATAAGGCCCATATCCCGCTAAAGACTGCTTGGATTTTCCCCCGTTTTTCAATCGTGAACAAGTCTCCTACAATAATCATCGAGAGAGGTATCATTCCCCCTGCCCCTAATCCTTGTATACCTCGGAAAATAATCAGCATTACCATAGAATTTGCTAAACCGCAAAGAATGGATCCAATCGTAAACAAAGTGACTGCGATGATTAATAGCTTTTTTCGACCGTACATATCCGATAATTTTCCATAAAGTGGAACTGTTATTGTACTTACTAACATGTAAATAACAAATATCCATGAGAACAATTCCAAGCCTCCAAGTTGATTAACAATGGTCGGACTTGCTGTTTGCATGATATTTGTATCAAGAGCTGAAATGAGTGTCGTAATCACAAGTCCTATAAACACATACTTATTCTTGCTCATTGTGGCCTCCTGGAGTTGACTATAATTACAAATTACTTGAAGTAGTAAAGTTACATCTTCATTATAGCAAACCTCAATTTTATGTACTTGTGTTATTGCACAGCTAATGGATAGACATTTCTTATTAATGGGGATACTAAACTATCCGATTTAAGTAGAATAGGAAGGTAGGAACAAAATTGGATGATAACATAATTGAGGTAATGGATGAAAAGGTAAAAGAACAAATAAATGTTGAAATAATGGGTTTGAAATTCACAAAAAACTTTCGTTCACCAACAGCAGAAGAATGGTATATATTTCTCCCTAGTTTCAATGACCCAGTAACTGGTGGTGCAGCGGGAAAAACGATTATTCATTACAATCTTTATGACACGAAGCACATTTTTATCAACACAACAATTATTTTTGATGATCCTGCTCTGCATAAAAGCAACCAACACCAACTTGTTTATGCACTTGCAGACGAAATTGTAAATCGGCTTGTAGGATATGCTGACACTCTATTATCCGTTCATTCAGGTGAAAATTCATATAATGCAGAGTATAAACAGTAAGAGTTCATCTCGTCAATGAAGATGAACTCCTATTTTTGGACTATACACCTGGAAACCATCCAGGTGTATGTGTTATCGCCTGCCATAATGGATCTGGAATCACAAGCTTTTCTTGATTGTCTTTATTAATCTCAGTTACAATTTCATTCTCTTTACCTTCTTCTACCTTTTGTACCCAATCTGGATCAATAATAAGTTCGCGACCCAAGGCAACCAGCGGAATTCCTGTTTGGGTAGCCTTTAAAGCTTCATCTGGAGTATAAATGGAACCTACCCCAATCACTGGCACTATTTCTCCTACTCGTTCGTGGATGATTTCTATACGTGAACGAGTATCTTCTACACCTCTTCTTGGAGTTGACCAAAAGTCTTGCAAAGAAACATGAAGGTAATCCAGGTCCTTTTTAGCTAGTTCATCAATCAAAATCAGAGTATCTGCCATCGTAATCCCAGGAGTTTCAGCCTCTTCCGGGGAAAACCGATACCCAATAATAAAGGGATCCTTTGTATTTTCGACTACCACTCTCTTAACTTCATCGACAACAGCCAACGGAAAGGTTAGCCGTTTCTCTAAACTTCCTCCCCATCGATCTTCGCGACGGTTTGAATGAGGAGAGAAAAATTGTTGAATTAAATAACCATTTGCTCCATGTATTTCTACCCCATCATAACCCGCTTCGATCGCTCTTCTTGTCGTTTCACCAAAGTCTCGGATAATTGAGGTTACTTCTTGATCAGTTAACTCCCTTGGAACCGGCTTCCCATCACCTTCTACAGGGATACTACTGGCACTAACAACATCTCCATTGGGTATTAATTCGGGAGGGACCTGCCTTCCACCATGGAAAATTTGTAAAACTGCCTTTGCACCTTGCTCTTTAACAGCTTTTGCAATTTTTTGTAAACTAGGTATCAATTCATCGCGATCTCCGCCAAATTCTCCATGAAACCCCTTACCGTTCGCAGTAACATAGGTGCATGCGGTAATAACCAACCCAACTCCGCCAGAACGTCTTGCATAATACTTTACCTCTGCATCCGTAACAGTTCCATCTTGGTTGGAAGACCAATTGGTCATTGGTGCCATCACGATTCGATTTTTCAATTGAACCCCGTTTTTAAAATTAAATGTCTCAAATAATGGTGCATATTTTGAATTCACCGCTATGTACCCCCATTGTATTGTTTATTTACCCTCTTATATTTTCAGTTACTTTAACAAAAATACACTTGTAAATTATTCAAAAAACCCACCTTGCTCATTATGCTAGGTGGGAGAGTTGATTAAGGAAAAATTGGTTGTGTCTGCTTTTTTTTGCTTGGTATAATTCGATGTCAGCGAGTTGGATTAAATCATCTGGTCTCATCTTTTCATCTGGAACAAGTGTTGCACATCCTAGGCTTATGCTGACGATTGGTTCTTTTTTCGTGGCAATGTATGGTAGGTTCAGCTTTTTTACATTTGCTTGGAGTAAATCAGCAATATGTGCTGCACCCTTTTTATCTGTTTCAGGCAGCAAGATTACAAATTCTTCCCCACCATATCTTGCTGCAAAATCCGCTGGCCGTTTTAGCGTTTCTTTTAAGGCAATGGCAATTTGTCTTAAACAATCGTCACCAGCCAGATGACCATTAAAATCATTATATTTTTTAAAATAGTCAATATCAATCATGATGGCTGAAAAAGGCAAAGTGCTGCGCTTTGTTCGATTCCATTCCTCTTGAAGCTTTTCTTCAAAATAACGACGATTGGGTATACCCGTTAAACCATCCATATTGGAAATAAAACGTAACATAACATTGGTTTCATGAAGTTTTTTCTCTCTTTCAATCCGTTCGGTAATATCTCGGGAAACAGCTACAATTCCTTCTAAATCTCGAGAATTCTTACGAATGGTTCGAGCATTGGTTTCAACCCAAATATACGTTCCATCTTTTTTCTTAATTCGATGAGAAAAGGAAGCAAAATCCAATTCGGTATCTGCTTCTATTAGTAATGTCTTGACCTTTTCTATTTCATCAGGATGCAGATATTCAAATAAATTACGACCAAGCATTTCCTCTTGGTTAAAATCTAACAAACACTCACAAGATGGTGATAAATATTCATAATGTCCATTTGGATTAAGATAAGAAATAAGATCTGTCGTGTTTACAGTAATAAACCGATAGAGTTCTTCATTTTTCCTTAAAGCTTCTTCTAATTTATTCCGTTTCGTAACATCTCTCATAAACACTTCTACAGCAGGCTTATCATTATAGACAAACGGCGCTGAAGCAATTTCAATATCCAAAATATTATATTGGTGTGTATAAATTTTTAATTCAATACGTTCAAGGCTTCTTTTCCCTTCA